>JAUZPC010000023.1 GCA_030706105.1 Bacteroidota bacterium
ACACCAAATTTTTTGGCAATTTCTTGTAATGAATCACCTTTTCTAACTTTATATCTATAGACTGAGTTCTTTTTACTTTTTACTGATGTATTATCATCAGCAGCATACTCTGTATTCCTTGAAGTAGAATAGATTTTTAGATTAGCATGTTTAGGAAGCTTGTTGCCTTTAATCCCGTTCCATTTTTTTAGAGTTGCTACAGAAACACCATATTTACGAGCTATATTACTTAAGCTCTCGTGCTTTTTAGGTCTATAATATGTAATTGCTGTTTTGCTGCTTGTTCTGGTAACATTGTTCTTTGTAACTGTTCTTTCAATACTTGTCTGATTATCCAAGCTTGCATAAAAATCTTTTTTACTTTCATCAACATAAAGTGTCAACTGCTGACCAACTGAAATTGTCTGAGTATAAGGGATATTATTCCAGTTTCGGATATCACTTACTCTTGTGTTAAATAAATCAGCAATAGAAACTAAACTCTCGTTACGTTTTACTCTATAAGTAACCGGGACTTTTCCTTTAGGGACAACAGAAATTGTTGAATTATCAACTTTTGTTGATACAGTTGAATCTGAAGTAACCTGATTGCCTGAAGCAAAATTATCATTTTCTGCTACTTCATTGTCGGTATCTTCATCATCTTTGGCTGTATAATTATTCAGATTATTATAAGGAGACTGGTAGCCTGTACTGTCTTTAGCAGTTTTATTTACAGCAACAGTAGTGTTGTTCAGACTTCCGGTTGGAATTCTTAACTGGACACCTCTTGATAATTTTGTATTGATAGAGATGTTATTTGCATCTGCAATATCATTTTTAGAGACACCATATTTAGAAGCAATTGCTTCAAGATTTTCACCTTTTTTAACGGTGTAGACATAATAGTTTCTTTTAGCCGTCTCAGGAATATTTTTGATGTTTGTGGCAAATGTATTGAAATTTGCTTTAGGAATTTTTAATGAATAACCGCCCGGAGGTGTACTCATCTGGGTAAGTTCAGGGTTTAAATCCTGCAATACAGATAAGTTAATGCCTGCACAAGTTGAAAGGAAAGAAAGATCTAAGGATTCCTTTAATTTATATTCACTATATTCATAAGGTTTTTCCAATGTAATATTATTAAAACCATATTTTGCAGGGTCCATTGCAATTAAAGAAACAGCAATAAACTGTGGAACATAATTTTGGGTCTCTCTTGGCAGATAAGGCATTGCCTTCCAATAATTTTTTTCACCGCATTTATTTACAGCCTTATTAATTCTGCCTTCACCGGCATTATATGAAGCCATAACCAGATACCAGTCGCCAAGAGAACTATAAAGATCTTTTAAATGCTTGGCAGCAGCTCTTGTGGACTTTTCAGGATCTCTTCTCTCGTCTAAATAAAAATCACTTTCAAGTCCGTACATCTTTCCTGTAGATTTAATAAACTGCCAAAGACCGACAGCACTGGCCCAGGAACGGGCAGTCGGGTTAAGACCACTTTCAATCATGCTTAAATGGCAAAGAGTAGTTGGAACTCCTTCTTCCCTAAAAATACGATTCATCATCGGCATATATTTGCCTGAACGGCTCATCCACAACGTTATATACTTGCGCCCCTTACCAACAAAATACTCTACCCACTGCTCAACAGCAGAGTTAACTTCAAGAGGTATATCTCCGGGTACTACAACATGCTTGCTTAAATCGTTAATCTGGACTTGTTTATCTTTAGAAACAGATTTTCCCATCCATTCTTCTAATGCCGCTATTGAAACATTTTCAGGAAGCACATCTAAACCATCAACATATTTCCTGTAATCTTCAATAATAGATTTTTCTAACTCTTTATAGGCATCATTATTTTCAATTCCCGGGTAGAAATCCAAATTATTGACTATCCTAAGAGCATTCTCATAATTTTCTATAGCTTCATTAACAGAATTTTGATCTTGTTTCTGAAGAGCTATAACATAGAACTGTCTTGCTTGTTCAAGTTGTTCCGCAACAATACCATTAACTTTAACCGTTTTTTGAGTATTGCCTGAATCTTCACTTTTTGAAATCTCTTTATTTGTTGTGCTGCATGACTGCAAAACAAATGCAAATAAAGACATTGCAAAAAGAAATAGAAATCGTCTTTTCATGCAATCGCCTTTTTAATATTTAGTAAAAATAATTCTTATATTCTCAATTTTCAAGTAAAATATTACATTAATTCTATAAGTACTTAAAAATTAAAGAAATAATCCGCCCAGGAAAATTCCTGTATTTTGGATTTTTAAACTTATAAAAAAAAATCCTAAAAATCTATAAGGGATACCCTTATTTCTCAAATATAATAGAAATAAATAAACATAATTCAGTATTATGTTTATTTATATTACATAATCGCCAAATATCCTTAAATACTTTATATCTTTGACACCAATTCTTAATTTATTTAAGTTAATGTAAAAATTTTTTCCGCATTAACATCTTTCTCTATAATATTTTATTGATTCAAAGAACATAGTTAGTAAATTATAGATTTTGATGATTCTTATAATAATTATTAATATTTCTTTTTTGCTCTTTCTCCTTCCATAATTTATTAGAAATTATTACTTCCATATCAAATACTTAAAATTTCAGGAAAGTATATTTCATTCATTTTAGATAAAATATGTTTTAGAGCTAACCCTTCCTGAATTGTTAATTCGCTTTGCAGTTCACCCGATCTGAGAAATAGCATTTTGTTAGAATACTGGCAGATACTGTGTACAGCATTTGTACCAACTATAAATGATATGTTAAATTCATCTTTGATGGTCTTTAGGACTGAGAATATTTCATTTATTGTAATTTCAGATAAAGCCATTAAACTATTATTTAGAATAATTATTTTAGCTTCCGCAAATATTGCTCTTCCTATCGCAGCTCTTAAGCTCAGCCCGGATTTTGGCTGCCGAGGCAAATAGTTTTCATAACCGTTAAGACCGGCAATTTCAACAATCCTTTTAAATAGTTTCTGTTTATCCTCTGCATATTCCAGATCTGAAAGGGTAATGTTTTGCTTGACATTTAGCCATGGAAACGCAAAATAATTATCACTGATATAAATTATTTTCCCTTTGTTTTCAGATAGGGGCTTTCCTTCAAATAAAATAGTACCTGAGGACTGATAATCAAGACTTGCAAGTATTTTAAGTAAAGTAGATAATTCATGAGTATCTTGAGAGTACAGAAAATTTATCGAACTTTCTTCAATACTGAATGTTATGTCGGTCAGAATTTCGTTGAATACTTTTGCTTTAGTAAGTTCAACTTTTCTTAGCTTATCAACAATTAATATTTTTCCCATAGGTCTCCATTCTTTTTTAATCAATTTCGAATGTATATTTCTTTTCTATCATTATGAGCAATTTGTTTACAAGATAAATTGTTAATCCGCAGATTATAGTAATAGCAATTATTACCGATAAATACTTGTTATTTATAGCAAAATAAAGGATATCCCCTATCCCATATTCTTTATTTATTAGCTCAAATGCTATAATCAACGTCCAAAGTTGAAAATGTATAATTCTAATTTTTTTAATCAATTGTGGCTTTATAAAATTCCATTTAACCGAGTTTATTACCCTACCCGGGATGCCATTAAACCCACTGATATTAATAACGGCCTCTTCGGGTACTTTCTGCAACAGGCTTACTGCATTAAGGAAAATAGAAAGTATAGAAATAAACAAAATGAATGCAAACTCAAGATAAAAGCTACCGGGAAATAAAAATATTAAAATAATTCCAGGTAGAATAGGGGGTATATATTTAAATATTTTGCATAATGAAAAAAGAAAAATGACAAATTGATTTTTTCCACCGGCAAAATAAATAAGAACTGCTTTTATTAGAAAATAAGATAAGAAAAGCGGAAGGTAGATATTAATAAAAGTATATAGTAATTCTGAGTAAAAATGTATAAGGAGAACATTCAGGAGATTTAATAAAATATAGCCGGGTTTAAGCTGAGAGTTTATTTCTATGATGAATTGAAATGTAATAAACCATAATACAAAAATACCTACTAAGTACTTAGCAGATTTGATTGCGTAATTATTGTTTATTGCCATTTTTCATACAGATTTTATTATTATTTATTAATATAAATCTATATAATTCATTATCAAATGATTATTTACCTATGCAAAGGCATTGGAAAGAGGCTTTTCGCTAATTTTTGTGATCTCAGGCTAAAAATGGCAGGCTTATTTGTGATTTTTTTTGCATTACTATAAATTAAGTAATACATATGTTTCAAAAGTACATATAAAAAAACCTCTTTCAATTTCAAAAGAGGCTTTAAATTTTTTCAATGGACTTCCCTATTTTTGAGATGACCGAAATAAATTTTAAACAATCTCAACACATTTAATGGAAGTAAATGGAATAAATATTTTAACATCGTTGTCTTCAACTTTATTTTCCAACAATAAACCTTCATCAAAAGCTTCAACCAGTTTGCCAACCTTAAATGTTATTTCATAGAAAGGCTGATTAGTTGATTGATCTATTTTTAGTCCATAATTTTCAACAAGTGTCACATTAAGTGTTTTTCCGCTAAATTGATTCCAATTCATTTTCATATTTATTCTTCTTCGTTTAATTTGTTCAATTTTTCTACAAATTTTTCTTTATCATTGCAAAAGTAATAACTATCAATAAACTTCTGAGCTAATGACTTTTCCTGAGCCGATAAATAATTTATATAAATTTCCGCAATAGCAGCTTTTATCTTTTCAGTAGATTTGCAGTCAGAATCGTTCTTTTTATAGAATTCATCTAAAGTAGCAGTCAATTCATCGTTTGTATCAATGAAAATATCATAAAGTTCATCATCTACATCAAACAATTCTTCATTTTCAAATACATAGCATCTAATAGGAGAATATAAATCTTCAGTATCTGTATTGTTTAAATAATCATATTCAGGCTGACCGGCAACAATCATAATACCGCCAAGCTCTTCATCATCAACCAAATATGGTTCCACTAAGCCTGAGAAGAGGGAATCTGCAAGCTTTACATCTTCAGATATCTTATATACATACATACTATATAAGAATTCAGTGCCCTTCTGCTGATAATCAACAATAATAAATTCATCTGAACTGTCAGCATCAATATCCTCAGTATATATCACCGGATCATTAAATGCTCTTGAATAGACAACATTATCCTGTAAATCTGAAACACTTAATAAACCGTCTGTAATAGTTGCTTTATAGTTATCAAACTCAAAAACGGAATCATTGTCAAACTCCTCATCTCCGGATAGAGAATCAGAAGAAATGGATAATGAATCTTTTGGGGTAAACACTTGTGCATTAGCAAAGGAAAATCCAATTACTACAACAAAAATTGTTAATAATATTTTATACATGTTAAATAATTCTAATTCTAATTTTATTGATATGCAAAATATAAAAGATTCAGCAATAAAAAAATATATATATGTTATTAATTTATAAAATATCCGTACTCTTTTTAGCAATAAAGCATATAATGAATATCGAATTCTATGATTTTTGCAAATTTACTAGTTAATTTGGTAAATAATGAAGATTTCTATTGACAATTTGATGAGTAATAGTTATTTTTGAATCATTATTCATTTATATTTTTTATATATGAGAACCAAAGAAGGAAATAAAGCTAAAACCATTATTGATGCCGCTATTGAAGTATTTGCTGCAGACGGTTTCCATAATGCAAAGATATCTCAAATTGCTCAGATAGCCGGTATTGCTACCGGAAGTATATATTTGTATTACCCAAATAAAGAAAGCATTTTATCTAAGATTTTTGAGCAAGTATGGTCCAGCCTGGCACTCCCTGCAGACGATCTGCTTGCCAGGAAAGACATGAATCCAATTGAAAAATTGGAAAATTTAATAGATTTATTTTTTGATATTTTTACAGAGGACCCGAACCTTGCAAAAGTTTTCGTTAATGATCAGGAACACCTAATGAAGACTAATTCATCTGCATTTATACATAATTATGAAAACTTTTTAGATACAGGCGAAAAAATAGTGCTTGAGGGTATAAAGTCTCAATGTTTTAATCCGAATATTGATATAAAGATTTTTAGAAATTTCTTCTTCGGAGGAATAAGGCATTTACTCCATCTATGGGCCCGCGATCACAAAGCGTTCCCTTTAAATGTAGTTCGGCAAAATGTTAAGTTTATTCTAAAAAAGGGAATTTTAGAATAATTTTTTTATTAAATAATGAATAAAGATTCATTTTACAGGAGAACTAATGACTAGAACAAAAATAAAGCTGATATTATTATCGCTTATCATGTTTATTCCCTGCTCATTCGCACAGCAGAGAGTACATATGGAAGACGTCATTAATATAGCTTTAACGAACAATGACAAGATTAAGCAGTACAACGAAAAACTCAAACAAAAAGAATTTCAAGATCTGGAAAGCTGGGGTAATTTTTTACCTGTAGTTAATATTACCGGCAGTTATAACCATATGAACGATCCGATTATGATGGATCTTGAACCTATAAGACAAGCGATGATTACTTTACAGGCAAGCAACCAGGTTGAATTTGCTAATGTATATAACATTATTCAAAAGAACGCCCCTTTAACGGATGCAGCCAGAGCACAATATTATAAAACTTTTTTTGGCCAATTAGATAGTAAGTTACCCAAATTTCAGTCTACTTTGAAAAAACAGGATTATAAATCAGCCTCTTTTACTGCAGTGCAGCCAATATTTATGGGAGGAAAACTGCTGGCGGCAAAAAATTATTCGCAAGATGAAAAGCTTTCAGCCGATATTGAATTGACGCAAATTAAAAATGAAATAACTGCCGAAGCAACAACAAACTATCTAAATGTTGTGTTTTTACTTGACTTAGTAAAAACACGAGAAAATGTTCTTGCTGACGTACTAAAGCATAGAGACAAAGCTAAGAGATTATTTGCTGAGGGTGTAATTGCTAATTATAATGTTTTAAGAGCAGAAGTTGCTGTTTCCGAAGCTGAAAGAAATTTACTTGCCGACAAGAACAAACTTAAAGTTGCTTATTTAGCACTTAAAACAACATTAGGAATGGAACTCTCTGAAAACGTTTCGGTTGAAGATACACTTGTTTACACCCCAATGCAGGACTCATTACTGAATTTAGAAAAAACTGCATCGGTAAAACAACCTGTCTTACAATTGATTTCGCTGAAAAAAGACGCTGCTAAACAGAAATTTAATGTTGAAAGATCTAATTTTCTTCCAACTATTGCAGCATTTGGCAAGTATGAACTTTATCCGCAGTATCTTTCAATGCTGGAACCCAGATGGATTGTTGGTGTTCAGGCAAGTTTTAATATATTTAATGGATTTAAAGATTACAGTAAACTGCAGGCAGCTTCCCATTTAGAAAAAGAAGTCCAGTATATTGAACTGGATGCTCAAAGAAAAATCAATTTACTGGTAAATAAGAACTATAGCGATGTTATAGATTCACGTGACAGATACGAAAAAACAAATTCTTCAATATCGTTAGCAAAAGAGAATCTAAGATTAAATGAAAAACGTTTTGAGTCAGGTTTAGGAACTTCATTAGAAGTAATTGATGCACAACTCTCATTAGAGAAAGCAAACATTGACAGTAAAAATGCTGTGTATGATTATTATAAAGCATTAGTACAACTATATCAATCAACCGGAGAGCCTGAGACTGTATTATCAATTTGGAAAGTGAAAGGAAATTAAAATGAAAAACAAACTAAATAAATTTATTCTGGTTATTCCCCTTGTATTAGCCATTGTTGGTATAACATTTATATTATTTAAGACTTCTGCAAAAGATGAAGTTGTAATTACCGGTATAGTTGAGACCGCAAGTGTTGATGTCGCTTCCAAAATAGCCGGCAGAGTTGATACTGTTTTTGTAAAAGAAGGTATGTTTGTACAAAAAGGTCAGGTAATTGCCCTGCTTGAAAGTAAGGAAATGGATGCGAAGGTAATGCAGACAAAATCTCTTATGGACGCAGCAAAAGCTAAATGGGATATGGCCCTTCATGGAGCACGTTCAGAAGAAAAAGAAGGCGCGCAGAAATTATACAACCAGACTAAACACCAGTATGAACTCGCAGAAAAAACTTATAAAAGATTTTCTAATCTTTATAATGACGGTTTAATTTCATCTCAGGAAAAAGATCAGGTTGAATTCCAATACAAAGCAGCCTTTGAACAAATGAGTGCTGCAAAATCTAAATATGATATGGCGCTAAACGGTGCACGCCCTGAAGAAATTCAGGGAGCTGAAGCCCTTTACCATCAGGCAGAAAATGGGTACAAAGAAGCCCAGGCATATCAGCAGGAATTAAAAGTAACTGCACCTATAACCGGTGAGATTTCTAAAAAAATTGTTAATGCCGGAGAGGTTATTGCCAGCGGATACCCAATTTTTACTATTCTACCAACAAATGACAACTGGGTAACAATTCAATTACGTGAAGATTTATTAAACAACTTAAAGATTAACCAGGTTGTAACGGCTTCTATCCCTGCTTTGAAAAATCAGAAATTTCAGTTTAAGGTTGTTTTTATATCACCATTGGGTGACTTTGCAAATTGGAAGCCAACAAATCAAAAAGGAGAATTTGATTTAAAAACATTTGAAATTCATTTACAGCCGGTTAATACTATTGAAGGATTACGTGCCGGAATGTCCGTTAATGTAAACTTATAGTTTTAGATTATGGAATATACAAAATATAAATCGGCTTTTGTTAGAGTTTTGATGAGAGAATTCAGCAGGATAACGGGAAGAACATCTATTTACCTCCTTTCGATATTCTTGCCGCTCCTGCTGTTTATTTTTATCGCTCTAATTTATCAGGCTGAATTAGTAAGAAAGTTACCGGTAGCAGTGTATGATGCGGACAATTCTTATGTCTCCAGACTGATAACAAACTATATTGAGTCTACTTCAACAATGCAGATTTACAAACATGTAAATTCAGTTGAAGAAATTAAAGAAGAATTCAGAAAAGGGACAATACAAGGCGCTTTTGTGCTCCCTAAAAACATGGAAGCTACTATAAAAAGCGGGGGCAAAACTGCTGTTACAATATATCAAAACGGCACAAACCTTATTGTAAGTAATTATTTGCTCAACGATGGAACTAAAATTGTTAAAATGATTTCTGCGGGTACATTGCTTAAGAAATTACAATTAAAGTCTTTAATGCCGGAGCAGGCAATGGCAATTGCCAATCCTATCAGATTGGATACACAGGTATTGTACAACCCCAACTATAGCTATGAAAGCTTTCTGGCTCCCGGAGTAATAATTGCCCTCTTCCAAATGATTATTATGGCAGTGGCTGCATTAATATTCAGCTCTGAATTTGAACACGAAACATTTAAAGAATTAGTAGGTACAGCAAACGGGAAAATATGGCCAATAATTTTGGGTAAGTCGCTTCCTCATCTTTTAATCCATATTTGTACACTATTATTTTTTACAGGCTGTATATTTTCGATCTTTAATATAAGGCATGTTGGGTCGGTCTTTACATTTATTCTGCTATTAATCTTTTTTGCTTTTGTAACCTTAATGCTTGGCTTGGCAATTTCAATTGTATTAAAGAACCAGCAGACTGCAACAGAAGCAGCTATGTTTATAAATACTCCGGCATTTATTTTTAGCGGTTTCACCTTCCCATTGTGGAGTATGCCTTATGCCCATAATTTATTTGCTCAAATAATTCCATTCACTCATTTGCTGAATGCTTATATGAAATTCTTTTTAATGGGCGGCTCTGTACAATATATACTCCCTGAGATAAGAACTTTATTTATATTTCTGGTAATTTCAGTTAGTGTTATAGTTTTTTGTCTCTATAAGGCAATAAAGAAGATTTCTTATGACGAGGTAGCGTAATTATGACAAATATTAAAGATATATATTCAATTCTGTTAAGGGAAATAAGTCTTATTGTTCATGATAAGAATATTGTGATGATGATATTTATTGCACCGATTTTCTATGCTTTTTTCTATGGATCCATATACATAAACAAAACTGAATCTGATGTTGCCATTGCAGTTGTTGACATGGACCATTCCACAACTGCCGCAAGATTAATTAGGAACCTTGATGGACACCAACTTATCAAAGTGAACTATATAACTTCTAATTTGGCAGACGCTAAAAAGGAACTTAGCAACTTGAACGTATCAGGAATAGTTTATATCGATAAAGACTTTGAAAAGAATCTGAAAAAAGGTGTTGGCACTACTCTTAAAGTTTATTTAAATACGACAAGATTTTTGGTTTCCAATGATTTGAACCGTGGAATAAATGAGGTAGTACTTTCCATGGGTGATCAAATTAAAGCAAACTTTTTTAGGTCAGCCGGCTATAATGCTGAACAGGCAACCGAACTTGCGCAGCCTCTTAATGTTGACATGCGTCCAATGTTTAATACATCTGAGACGTATGGAGACTTTCTAATCCCGGGAATTATAGTACTTATCTTACAGCAGACTCTATTAATAGGTATAGGTGAAGCTGTTGCAAAAGAAAGAGAAAATAAAAGTTTAATTAACTTATTTAAAATATCAGATAATAATATAGTATCCACATTATTTGGCAAGACCATATTTTACTATATATTATATTGTATTTATGCTTTATTCTTTTTCTCGGTTCATTTCTATATTTTTAAGATTCACATCTCAGGAAATATTTTAGAACTTGTAACTATTACTTCCCTGTTCTTGCTGGCTGTTACATTTTTAGGAGTATTTATTTCCTCATTTTTTAAAAGAAAAATATTGGCATTACAAGTTTTGGCTTTTACTTCATATCCATTTTTCTTTTTAAGCGGTTTTTCGTGGCCACTCCACAGTCTGCCCGCCTCATTTCAGTGGCTGGCTTATTTAATTCCGACAACTCCTTTTTTACAGGCATTTACCAGAGTTGCTCAAATGGGTGCTACTTTTCATCACTTGCATGGTGAAATCATTAATATGTTAGTCTTAGTAGCAATATTCTTTACTTTGAGCTTAATAAGATTAAAAGTACTGGTAAAAGAAGAGATGGAATAAATTTAGAGGGTTCTCAGAGCAAAGCCTTAAAGCCCTGTTGTGTTGTTATGAACGTGCCACGAGCTAGTCACTCGTGGCCTTTTTTATTCATAATTTTTATAATGCCTGTTCATGGGTTAAGCAATGGAGAGTACCGAAACCCCAAACCAAATCTACCGCATGAATTCCGCAAACTGCTTTTCCGGGGAATAAGTCGCTCAATATTCCCAGGGCAACCCTATCGTTGGGATCATTAAATGTAGGGACTAATACGGCAGAATTGCATATATAAAAGTTTGCATAACTTGCAGGAAGTCTTTCACCATCAAACATTAAGGCAGCAGGCATAGGAAGCTCAATAATTTCAGGTCTGGTTCCATCTGATAAAACAGCATCTTTCAGTCTTTCTTTATTATCGTTAAGATTTTTATAATTTGCATCGTTCTTGTTATGCTCCATTGCTATAACAAGAGTATTTTTGTTTACGAACCTGCAAATATCATCAACATGGCCATGTGTATCATCTCCTGCAATCCCCTTCCCAAGCCAAATAATATTTTTAATACCTAAATAATTGCTGAATACATTTAAGTAATCTTCCTTTGAAAATCCACTGTTTCTAACCTGCACGGACTGATCCATTAAGCATTCTTCGGTAGTAACAAGAGTTCCTTCTCCGTTATAATCAATAGATCCGCCTTCAAGCACTACTTGCTTATTATTATAAAGTACATCAAAGGCTTTAATATCAAGTTTACTTTGTATAAATTCAGGCAGTTTTTCATCTTTGTGAAAGTTACGATATTTTGCCCATGCATTAAATTTGAACTTCGCTAAAGCAGTTTCATTTTCTCTCTTTAGAAATACCGGACCGGAATCACGAGTCCATCCCCTGTTGCACTTGAAATGATAAAACTCAACATTTGAAATATTAGTATGAACCATTTTTAATACTTCAAGAGCTTTGCGTTCAACCTCTTTTGAATCAACTAATATTCTAACTTTTTCACCTTCGGCAATTTTACGAACTATTTCACCATAAACCCATTGAATCGGGGCAAACTTGCCGGGCCAGTCCATTTTATTTTGCGGCCAGCCGATCCATGTAGCATTATGCTCTGCCCATTCCGGTAATAATTTATAACCAAGTTCAATAGGATTCTTTTTGTTCACATTATTATCATTCATTATCAATAAACCTCTTTCCAATCTCATCATAGGCATCAATTCTACGGTCACGTAAAAACGGCCAATTCCTTCTAATATACTCAATCCGGTTTAAGTCGATATCAGCACAGATTATTTCTTCCTTATCGTGTGATGCTTTTGCGATTATAATTCCTTGCGGGTCTGATATAAAAGAAGCCCCCCAGAATTCAATTCCCGGACTATCAGGATTTTCCTTTTCAAGCCCAACCCTATTTACAGCAGCAGTATAAACGCCATTTGCAATAGAATGACTTCTTTGTATTGTTACCCAAGATTCGTACTGGAATTTACCATGTTCTTCTTTTTCATAAGGATGCCAGCCAATTGCTGTCGGATAAAATAATACTGCTGCACCCTTTAGAGCAGTTATTCTTGCTCCTTCAGGATACCACTGATCCCAGCATATTAAAGAACCAATATTCCCATATGCTGTTTTAAAAGATTTAAACCCCAAATCTCCAGATGCAAAATAAAATTTCTCGTAAAAGCCAGGGTCATCCGGAATATGCATCTTACGATAGATGCCCAAAATTTTACCATCCGCATCAATAATAGCTACTGAATTATGATATACTCCGGGAGCCCTTTTTTCAAATAATGGGACTATCACAACTACTTTAAGATCTTTGGCAATTTTACTGATTGCTTCTGTTGAAGGGCCCGGTATAGTTTCAGCTAATTCAAAAAGATCTATATCTTCTTTCTGGCAAAAATATCTGCTCCTGAATAATTCAGGCAAGCAAATTACCTGAGCACCTTCTTTGGCTGCCTTATAAATGTATTCAATTGCTTTCTGCAAATTCTTTTCCGGATTATCACCCACTGATATCTGGACTAAGCCTGCAGAAAATATTTGAGATTTATTTGTCATATTAATATTTTTTTTCTGAAATCAGCTTGCCTGATTCTGAATATTCTTTATTATTAATTAGTTTACCTTTTGCATAAGTTTCAACATACCAAAGAGACCCATTATTTCTGTATATCTTAGTTTCACCCTCTAATAAATTATGAGCATAATTTTGCTCAGTCCACAATTTACCGTCCTCATAATAAGATTTTGTAGTGCCATCAAGATTGTTACTTTTATAATTGCTTTCCTTTTTAATAATACCGGTTTCATAGTATTCTTTATTCATTCCTGTATATTTATTAAAGGCATAATTTACCAATGACTTCAATTTTCCGGATGGATAATACTCTTTGCCAATACCTGTTAGAGCACCTTCTTTATAATTCCATTCGCTCTTCAAAATACCGGTTTCATAGTACCAAAAAGCAGGTCCTTCAGCAACATCTCTTGTGTAGTTTGCCTTGCATTTGATGCCTCCGGAAGGATAATATTCAAGAAATTCTCCTTCCTTGCCATTATTAACCATGACATAAGACATTTGAAGCCTGCCATCTTCAAAATACTTGTAATAAGGCCCATTTAATACACCTGATTTATATGCGCCGTTTTCTTTTAAAATTCCTGATGGATAATATGCAGAAAACTCACCATCCAGCTGATTGTTTGAATAATTATTTTTTTCTTTCAGAATACCCGTTTCATAATAATAAATAAAAAGGCCGGATTTTACGCCCTGATTAAAATTTTCAATGGCTTCCAGTATTCCATCTTTTGAATAATGCCTGGACTCCCCATGTAGTTTATTATTTTCAAATTTTTCAATTTTTTTTATAGATCCATTCTCATATTTAGTAACTACAGGGTTAATCTGTGAAAAACAAACAACAGAAAATGTAGTAAATAATAGAAGTAATTTATTCATTTTTTTCCTTTTAATAGCCTTTAGTGTTAATTAATAGACCCTTTTCATTGTACTCTTTTAATTTTGTTAATACACCGTTTGCAAAGAATTCTTCGGTTTTTGTTTTGCCGTCTTCATAAAAAGATTTTTGCCATCCATCCAGTTGGCCTTTGTAGTATGTCTCTTCTCTGGCTACACCGCTATTCTTATAATGAATAATTTTTTTACCTTCGGGCTTCCCTTTTGACATTGTAACTTCATACTCTAAAATACCGTTTTCAAAGTACTTTCTAAAAAGCCCATCAAGAGTATCCAGCTTATACTGGCTTGATGATTCAATTACTCCGCTTTTATAATAAGTATTTGAAATTCCGCTTTTTCTGCTTTTTAGATAATTAGTTTCAAACCAGAGTTCGCCGGTTTCATAATAACCACGCATTATACCTTCCTGAACACCCTTATTATAATCAACCGAAGTCTTGAGAATTCCGCTATCATAAAAAGTAAGTGACCTGTCATTAAGTACATCGTTTTTGTAGCGCCACTCTTCTTTTACAAAACCACTCTCATAGAATATTCTTGAAAGCCCGTCTTTTTTATTATCCTTATAAAAAGTTTCTTCTTTTAGTACACCATTCGGATAGAATTTTCTATCAGTCCATTCTTTTCCTTCAACTTTTCCTTTAATATCGTATCTAACCCTATCTACCAGTTCATCATTACTATATTGATCAAGAACGCGCAGGCTGCCTGCAAGGTCATAAATCCTGACCACTCCTTCTAACTTATCATTAAAGAAAGTCCCTTCAAGAGCAACCTTTCCATTATCAAAGAATATTTTTGCAGGACCATCCATCAGACCATTTCTAAAATATTTGGAGACTTCAGGCTTGCCGTTTTTATAGTAAATTTTGGATTCACCCTCCAATACTCCATTTGCAAATTTCCATTCACCCTGAAGCTCTTTTGTCTTATAGTAAGTTTTAGTAATACCTTCCAGTTTTCCATGGATATAATATTGCTCAGCCCAAAGTTCACCTGTCTCATAATACCATTTGGAAACGCCTTCCCTAATTCCATTATGATAATTCCATTTAGTACTTAATACGCCATTTTCAAAATACCAGCTTGAAACCCCTTCTTCTTTGCCGTCTTCAAACTTCCATTCTTTCCATAATTTACCGCTGGGATAGTACTCTTTGTACATTCCTTGCAGCTTATCATACCAATATTCACCTTCGGTTTTGACAACTCCATTAGGGAAAAATGTTTTTTTTACCTGAATATTTAGGCCCTGGCCATTTTGGGAAAGTCCAAAGTGATTCAGTACGAATAATAGTGCGAAAAATAGATAGAGTTTAGTTTTCATTATGTGCATTTTTATTAGAATATAACTAACAAAATTACTACTATTTTACTATTTATTAAACACCAAATTACCGGTAAAAAATTTGTCATATTTAATAGCCTCGAGATATGGTGATTTAGGCCTTAGTATATTTTTAATAATTTATATAAAATGAAATCTGAAATAATCATAAAAATGGAGAAATCATGAATAGAATAACGCATTTTGAAATTGCTGCTGAAAAACCTGATAGAGCAGTTGAGTTTTACAGCAATATATTTGGCTGGAAAATAAGCAAATGGGATGGCCCAACTCCTTATTGGCTGGTTAGCACCGGTGAAGGTTCCCCCGGGATAAACGGTGGAATTATTGAAAAAACAGAGCAACTACCTTCTGTAATTAACACAATAGATGTTGAGAATTTAGATTCAACAATTGAAAAAATTGTAGCCGCCGGAGGCTCCATCCATTTTCCAAAAATGGTAATCCCTTCAGTAGGATATATGGCTTACTGTAAAGATACTGAGGGTAATGTTTTCGGAGTCATGCAGGAAGATCCGAATGCAAAAGAATAGTTCAATTCCTTTAATAAATTATCAGAATAAAAGATCTCTTAAAGTATAGTAATTTATTAATAACTAAAAGAGGTCTTTTATTTTATATAAGCACCAATATTCCATTCTTTCTTTTCATTTATGCCGGGACCGGCATTAAATGAAGCATTTATTTTTTTTAGATTAAGACCTTTCCCTTTCAGCAAGGATCTGTTATTTTTATCGAGAATGTTTGATTTGCCGGAAAAAAATGTCTTTTCATAACTTCCCCAAGCCGGAATACTTATTTGCTGTTTATCCCAATTTAGCACTATATTATCTCCATAATATGCATTATTTGAAAGCTTAATGCCTTCAGTGTTGTTTATTCTAATATATCCGCAGCCTGCATTATTATTTATATTATTCTGATAAAAAGCATTGTTATAAATTTCAAGA
>JAUZPC010000230.1 GCA_030706105.1 Bacteroidota bacterium
AAACATATCTTCTAAAGGGTCCGACGGCGTGAGTAAATAAAAGCCATCCATCAGGAGTTTCAATAGGAGAACCACAATTCCCAAGCTGTATTGCATCCCAACCATACTTGGGAGATTTTAGAATAGTTGACTCTTCCCATAGGTAAATATCATCGGAAAACATAATTCTTATGTTTTCACCATCTTGTCTGGAAATCATTGCATATTTACCGTTTACTTTACGTGGAAATAAAGCTATTCCTTTATCTGCTGCTTGTTTACCGCCTAAAGTTCTAATTTTAAAATTAATAAAATCTGTAGTCTCCAATAACTGCGGGTGAATATTACGCCCATCATAAGCAGTAAATGTACCATAATATACAATACTACCATCATCATTTACAAAACGAACCAATCTCAAATCTTCCATTCCGTTTATTTCAGTAGAAGACGAGGGAAATATTATTCTTTCCGATAATAATTCGTTGCCGGAAAAACTAATGTCATAATTAGCTTCCTTGATTACGGGATCAGGTTGGTTTAAATAATAATCGGGTGTCGTTTTTTTTGTATATGTAACTAGATATTTACTTCGTTCTTCAAACTTTATATCAATACCATTAAATATTCCTGTAATAAACTCAATTGAGGATATATGTCCTTCTCCAACTGCACGTAAACTAATGATAAACCGTATTTCATTCTCAAGCAGATTTTTCTGATCAGGATGCAGCACAATTGAGGGATTAAATAATGCAGCCGATTCAATGGTATATTCCTTGCTAAAACTAAAACCAATTAGCTTTTTCACTTCATCTGAAATCGGATTGTTATCAGGTAAAAGACTCTCAACTTTTTTAAAATTATTTAATATGAGAGTTTCAAAATTTTTATGCCTGTGTTCAAATAATCTTGTGTTTTTAGAAACTTCGCTATTTACAATTTCTTTAGGAAGAGATAATATTCTATCTAAGATTTTTTTACTTCTTTCTTCTGATAAATAAAAGAACAGAAGCAATGCTCTTTTGGCATCGGCAGTAAATTTATATTTCAACCGTTCAATCATAACTTATAATTATCCTTTCAATTCTTCATACCTGAAGAGGCCATACTCTGAATAAAATATTTTTGGAAGAAACTGTAAGCTACCACAATCGGCAGGGCAAGCATGGCCGCGGCGGCAAGTTTAACTCCAAGCTGAGATTCCGCTCTGCCTCCAACAGCAAACAGCGTAACTAATTGAGGCATAGTCATCAATTCTTCTTTTCTAATAACTATAATCGGCCAGAGTACTTCATTCCAGGAGCCCATGAATGTTAAAATTGCTACGGTTATAATTGCGGGTACGGCATTCGGCCATAAAATAGTAAAAAGAATTCTAAACTCCCCACAACCATCAATTCTTGCTGCATCAATCATATCAATAGGAATTGTTTTAAAATATTGTCTGAAAATAATAATTCCCAATCCGCTGATTAAATATGGTACAATCAAGCCTAAATAACTATCAACCATTCCAAATTTTACAACCAAAATGTATTGAGGAATTAAAGTAATTTGGAAGGGGAGTGTCATAGTAAAGACAATGATATAGAATAATAAATTTTTCCCTTTGAATTCTAAATACGAAAGCGCATATCCAATCATTGAACTAAAAAGGAGTACACCGATAGTAATGATTGAAGAGACTAAAAGGCTGTTACATAATGCACGGAAAATCGGAATTTTATCAATGACCTGGCTATAATTATTTAGTGAAGGTGAATTAGGCAACAAAACCAATTTACTTATTTCACTTTCAGGGGCAACAGAAGCACTTAACATCCAGAAGAAAGGATAGACAAAAACTATGGCGCCAATACTTAATATCAAATATGTAATAAATTTTTTCATTATGCATCTCTTTCTACAAACTTCTTCTGAATTACAATTACCACTAATATTATACCTGCAAAAAAGAATCCCAGGGTTGAAGCATATCCCATATGATAGAAGAAGAATCCTTGTTTATAAATATACAATACTGCGGATAAAGTACTATTTAACGGACCTCCACCGGTCATTACATAAGGTTCAATAAACAAGGAAAATCCGCCGATAGTGGATAGGATAACTACCATAAAAACAGTTGGATTTATCATAGGTAAAGTAATATATCTAAATTTTTGCCATGAAGTAGCTCCTTCCAAATCAGCCGCTTCATATAAGTAATTTGGGACAGTCTGCAATCCTGCTAAAAACAAAATAATGTAAAGTCCTACATTCTTCCAGGTGGCCATAATGGCAATTGACATCATTGCAAGATTTGAATCTTCCAACCAGCCGACTTTTGCTATTCCAAATGCTGATAGAAATCTATTAAGCATACCTGATTCAAAGCCATACAACTGCTGCCAAAGAATAGTTACTACTACACCCGATACTATGACAGGGAGAAAATATGCTGCTCTGAAAAAACCGATAAACCTAATTTTTTGGTTAAGCATTACGGCAAAAAACAAAGCAATTATTATTTGCAATGGAATATGAACAATTAGAAATATTAATGTGTTTAGCAGGGATTTAAAGAAAAGTGAATCATGAAATAAATGATAAAAATTACTTAAGCCAATAAATTGCATAGGTGCAATTATATTCCACTTATGAAACATAAGTATAAATGAAAATATTACAGGGAAGGAGATAAATGTTATAAAGAAAATAACATATGGTAAAATCATCAAATATGGAGTAAGTTTAGTCTTTTTCATTTTGCTTATTTAAGTAAAAGTAATTGTGTCGCTTTTGCTGCTTCATTGACCGCCTGTTCCGGAGTAATCTTACCGTAAACAACACATGCTTCAAATTGCTGCGAAATCATGTCAAAGACCTCCTTTAATATTTCACTGATATCAGGACCTTTGACGTACTTCGATTGTTTAGCAAATGGCAGCATCTTTGGATGCTCTTCAAAATATTTTAAGAATAACGCATTTGAAATTAAATCTTTACGTCTTGGTAATTGAGAGGTAATACGTAAAAACTTATAATCATTTTTTTCTGAAAGCATTGTTTTTAAGAAATTCCATGCAGTTGTAACATTCGGGCACGTATTAAAAATTACAATATTTTTTGTGTCTCCATAAGTATATGGCTCGCCAATGAAATCATCAGGTACGGGAAGGGGGGCGAAGTCATAATGAAAACCTTCCGGTTTAAATTTATCAGCGTGAGATATTTCCCACGGACCTGTAAATCTGGTAGCTATTGCACTGCTTAAAAAAGCATCTTGCCGGGCAGAAAGTCTTTCACGCGGAAGATATTTATTATCAAATAAAGTCTTAAGAAATGCAAAAGTCTCAATTGCATATTTATTGTTAAAGGCTACATTTCCTTTCTCTATTAAATGCCCTCCGTTGGAAGCTGCCAAATAAAATGGATAGAAATCAAAAAATCTCTGCCACCACGTAACCAGAACTTCAACATAACCTATCCACCTGACAGAATAACCGTTTTTATCAACCTTCTTAATTTTTTCTGCTGCCCTAAGGAATTCGCTATATGTGCGGGGAGGTTTATCATAACCTATCTCGTGAAAGATATCAACATTATAAATCATCATAATAGGGTTTATTTTCCAGGGCAGTTGGTAGATATGCCCATCTATTGATGTCACTTCTTTAACTACACTGCTGTCACAGCGGGAGTAAATAAACTCATTAAATCCGGGGAGAGTATCTAAAGCAATTAGTTTACCTGCCCTTGCGTATTGTTCAACGTCACCCTGCCACATATTTCCATATATTGAAGGGGTAGTTTTACCCACAACCGCTGCTAAGATAACTTCTTCGCTTGACTGACCTTCAGGGACGGGTTGAAAAACAATTTCATTATCAGGATGATTTTTATTCCATTCTTGAATGACTTCTTTGCCAAACTGAATTTCCTCAGTATTGTTTGAACTCCAATAAACTAATTTTTCATTTGCAGTTTTTGAGTGACAAGAAGAAATAGTAAAACTTGCAATGGACACTGCAATTATCACTATAAAATAAACTAATATTCTATTTGTATTTAATTTAATCAAAGAATTGCCATTCTCTATCTATTGACGGATAAATTATCCTTGGGAAAGTACCACCTTTTTTTACAGGATATACTTCAATTGCTTTGGGGTTATTTTCTTCATCTACAACAATATCTTTCAGCAATTTATCATCAATGGTTATTTTGTACCTTTGCTTTAATGCTAAAAATTTATGGACAAAAAGTTTCCGGAATTCATCCGAAGTATAATCATTTTTAACATTATCTTTCACTATTTCAAAATCTAATAATTTCCCATTATTGTCCTTATAATTATTCGGATTTTTGATATAATAATCTTTTAGCTTCTCAAGTGAAAAATCAATTGAACCGGCAAGTTCTAATTTAACTTTTTGATAGACTAATTTATCTTGCCAGAATTTTAGTTCTTCTTTTATTTCTTCCTGATCAGTAAACTTAGATTTGCTTGATTCCTTTACTAATAAATAATCTCTATACATTCTCCATACTATTTGCTGGAGCGATAGATCATAACTTTTATGAGAAGAAAAATCAAATTTAACATATGGTTCTCTGGTATAATACCAATTTAGGAAATCTTTAATTAAAACATTCCCATTTTTTGCTTTTATTAAAACATCGTTATAGTTATTACTAATTTTTGAAAAGCTTGGGTAATTAGCAGACTTTATTTCTAATTCATCTATCTTTTCCGGAGAGAGGAATTTTGAAGCTATGGCGTATCTTAGTATGTTAAATATTTTTCTTTGAATTATTGGGTTTGTTTCCAGAATTAAATTATTTACAAAAATATTAGCGGAGGAATCTGCGCGCTCCTGAAGCAGAATATTTTTAACTTTCTCCTTTAGAGTGTTTATTTCGCTTTCAGTTAAGATAGGTGTATTATACTTATTGACTAACTGTAAAATATACCATCCATCGTTTACTTTTACCGGATTGGCTATTTCTCCTGACTTCAATTGCGAAATAATTTGAACAAGTTTGGGATTATCTCTTTCAAGCTTGAACAAAGTAGTTTGTAACTCTCTGTTTTCAACTTTTACCCTTGTATCATTAAATTGTTCGTTAAAGAGGGAATCGAAAGTGCTTTGGGCTTTAATGGAAATATATGAATTCCTGGCAACAGCTTCATTTTTTGTAAAAATCCACTTTATGTTTATGTTCGATTGTTCTTTTAATACCGCACTATTAATATCTGATTCCGATATATTTATTTTA
>JAUZPC010000231.1 GCA_030706105.1 Bacteroidota bacterium
AAAATAATTCAAAAATATATCAATAATAATAAAAAGAATAAAAGGAAGGAGAAAGCTAATACATCCTTCCTTTTTTGAGGTACATTTAGTCGTGTACAAAACTGACAACCAATAATTCAGTTATCATAATGAAAAAGAACGGATTCCATTTGCTCCGCTGAAGGCAGAGTCAAACAGAATCCGGAACATTATTCATTATTCATCAATTCTCAATCAAAATAATAAGGAACGAGCAGTGGCTAAAAATTGCTCACTGAGCCACGATTATCTTTAATTTTATCGAAATTTAAGGTCTAAGTGTAATTATAGTATATCCTAGTATTATCACCCGGTCAATCGTGACCCAAGCTAAGAGCAATTATTTTTTTAGTTCAGCTATCACATCATTCAAAGTACAACCATTTATTTCCCTGCCGCCAATTTTAACAGTAGGTCCTTTTTCGCACTGTTCAAAACAGAAGGCAGCTTTCACATCAACTCTATCCTGCATATTATTATCATCAATATAATCGATTATATTGTGCAATAATTTTTGGGATCCTCTGACAAAACAACTGGTTCCAACGCAAACACTGATATCCAGTTTTTCCTTAACATTTCCTTTAATAATAGACATATCGTCATCAAGTGTTCTCTTGCGGCTGCTATATTCAGTGTGCAAGAGTTCATGGGCCTTATGACTGTTGGGTTCAACTAAAGTACGTTTATAAAGATCTGCAACAAAAGGATTATCCTGAGCCTGATGCAGCTGCAATTTCTTATCAACTGAATAAATACTCTTTGTTCTAATCTTTTTAATAGCAGCTTCAAAAGATACAGGCTGGCCGGCACCGCCTATACATCCGCCGGGGCATGCCATAACTTCAATAAAGTCATAGTCGGCTGTACCCGCTTTAACTTTGTCTGCAATTGCACGGGCATTCTTAAGTCCGTAAACAATAGCAATTTTAACTTCGGTACCCTCTATATTGATGACAGTCTCTTTAATTCCAGGGTTATCTCTAACCTCAAGGAAATCAAATTTCTCAAGTTTCTTACCGCTAACTTTTTCATACAAATATCTTAAGGCAGCTTCAGTAACGCCGCCGGAGTTACCAAAAATAACACCAGCGCCTGTTTTGAAGCCGAGCGGCATATCCAAAGGTTCAGGGGGAATGCTTGCAAACATTATACCCGCTTCATCAATCATATTTGCCAGTTCCTGTGTAGTAATAACGTAATCCACATCCGGATATCCATCTTTATAAAACTCATCCCGTTTAGCTTCAAATTTTTTAGCTGTACAGGGCATAATGGACACAACGACTAAATCTTTGCGTTCGCTCCTATATTCTTCTGTTAATAGATCTTTGGCAACAGAACCGAACATTTGCTGCGGAGAACGGCAAGAGGAAAGATTTCCTAATAGTTCAGGATAATACTGCTCCGCAAATTTTACCCATGCAGGGCAGCATGAAGTAAAGATAGGGAGCTTAGAATTCTTTTCTTTTCTTTTTAGAAATTCATTAGCCTCTTCAATAACAGTTAAATCGGCAGAAAAAGCAGTGTCAAAAACTTTATTAAAGCCCATGAACTTGAGAGCAGCGGTAATCTGATCTGTCATATCCGTACCGGTTTTATCTCCAAACATTTCTCCGATAGCAATTCTTACTGCCGGGGCAATTTGGGCAATTACAATTTTTGAAGGATCATTTATTGCTTTCCAGACAGAATCCACATCGGATTTTGGGGTAATAGAAGCGGTAGGGCAAACTCTGGCGCATTGGCCGCAATCCACACATTCTACATCTGCCAAATCTTTTCCGAAGGCCGGAAGCACCATTGCCTGGGGACCTCTGAAAGCAAAATCAATTGCTCCTATGCCCTGGATTTCCTTACAAGCCCTTACACAGTCACCGCATAGGATACACTTGTTGGGGTCTCTGGTTAATGAATAAGTTGAGACATCGACAGGATAAGGATCTTGTGTCTTAGTAAATCTGATTGTATCAATGCCCAATTTTTTTGCAATTTCCTGCAATTTACAATGAGAGCTTTTAATACAAGAAGTGCAGTTATGGCTTTCATTAGCAAGCAGCAATTCCAGGGTTATTTTTCTAATCTCTCTAATTTCGTTAGTATTGGTTTTAACTTTCATATCAGATTCAGGTATGGTAGAGCAAGCACCCTGAATGCCGCGTCCTTCTATCTCAACAATACACAATCTGCATGCGCCATAAATACTAAGTTCAGAGTGATAGCAGAAAGTCGGCAGGTCAATTCCTGCTTTCCTTATTACTTCAAGTAAATTTCTTTCGCCTTCAATTAAAGTTTTTCGTCCATCAATATATAAATAGTTTTCCATCAATTACCTCCCGAAATAGCGTCCAGCCTGCAAGCCTCAGCACAAGCTCCGCATTTAATACATAATGCCAGGTTTATTTTATGAACCTGTTTTCTCTCACCGGTTATTGCACCTACCGGACATTTCTTAATACAAACCATGCAGCCCTTACATTTGTCAGGATCAATTTCATAAGCTATTAAGTGTTTGCAGTTCTTGGTAGAACAATATTTGTGTTCAACATGCTCAATGTACTCTTGCCTGAAATGTTTAAGAGTGGAGAGAATTGGATTAGGAGCCGTTTTACCCAAACCGCATAAAGATCCTTTTTTAACAGCGAGAGCAAGTTTTTCCAACAAATCAAGAGTTTCCATTGTTGCTCTTCCTTCTATAATATCATCAAGAAGGGCAAGCATTTGTTTTGTTCCTTCGCGGCACAGAACGCATTTACCGCAGGATTCATTCTGAGTAAACTGCATAAAGAAGCGCGCAACCTGAATCATACAAGTCTGCTGGTTCATAACAACTAAACCGCCGGATCCTATCATTGAACCGATAGCAGTGAGGCTGTCAAAATCTAAAGTCAACTTAAGGTGTTCCGGCGTTAAACAACCACCCGACGGTCCCCCAATTTGAACAGCTTTAAAGCCTGCTTCACATGCGCTGCCGTCATTATTTGTAATGCCGCCGCCAATGTTGTTTACAACTTCATTAAGTGTTGTTCCAAAGGGAACTTCTATAAGGCCTGTATTAGCAACGTGGCCCGTTAATGCAAATGTTTTAGTACCGGGAGATCTCTGGTTTCCCAAATGAAGATAACCTTCAGCCCCCATATTAATAATTAATGGAACAGTTGCTAAAGTTTCAACATTATTTATAACAGTCGGCTTTCCGTATAAACCGCTAACTGCCGGAAAAGGAGGTTTAGGTGAAGGCATACCTCTTTTGCCTTCAATTGAGGCTATTAAAGCAGTTTCTTCACCGCAGACAAAAGCTCCGGCACCTTCCATAACTTCAATATTTAGATTCTTGCCTGAGTTAAAAATATTCTCGCCTAAAAGGCCTAAAGCCATTGCATCTTTAACCGCTTTTCTAACTCTTTTAACTGCAAGCGGGTATTCCGCACGAACATAAACATAAGCTTCATCTGCGCCAATTGCACAAGCGGCAATCATAATCCCTTCAATTACAGAATGCGGGTTGCCCTCCATAACCGACCTATCCATAAAGGCACCGGGATCACCTTCATCACCATTACAAATTACATATTTCTTTTCAGAAGGTTGGACACGGGTTAATTCCCATTTTCTGCCTGTAGGGAAGCCGCCGCCGCCTCTGCCCCTAAGACCGGCAAATAATATTTCTTTACAGATATCAACCGGCGTACTTGCAGTATAACATTTTTCAGCAGCTTTGTAGCCATCCAGATGGATGTACTCTTCAATATTTTCCGGATCAATTACTCCGCAGTTCTTTAATACAAATCTATGCTGCCTTGTATAGAAAGGGATGTCATGAACACCTTTACAGTGATCACCTGTTGACGGCATTGCATATAATAAATCTTTTATCAGTTCATGGTTTTTAACAGTTTTTTCTACAATTGCAGAAACATCTGAAGGTTTTACTTTTGTATATAAGATATCATCAGGTAAAATTGTAACAAGTGGACCCATTTGGCAAAAGCCCTGGCATCCAGATTCAGAAAGTAAGATACCCTCGTTTTTCGACTCTTCTTTTAATTCGACAACAACATCCAAATCTGCTTCGCTAATACACTTTTCAAATTCATGAAATACTTTTAACGAACCATTTGCCATGCAACCCGTACCCGCACAAATAATAATTCTTTTTTTAATATTTTGAATTTTTTCCTGATAACTGTCAGCAACAGCAACTAAATCAATTGTTTGCGGCATTCCCCTTCTCCTTTCCAATTATTTCATCGATTACGGCTACAGCCTTTTCGGCAGTCATTGCGCCATGAACTTCTTCATTTATAACAATAACCGGAGCCAGGCCGCATGCACCAAGGCATGATACCGTTTCCAAAGTAAAAAGCATATCAGGGGTAGTTTTTTGTTTTTCACCAAGATTTAGCTTTTCTCTAACTACATCGACTAATAAATTAGATCCTTTAACATGGCAGGCAGTTCCATCGCAAACTTTAATTACATATAAACCTTTCGGTTCAAGAGCAAAATGCGAGTAAAAAGTAGCCACACCATAAACATTTGCAGGAGATAGCTCCAAAGCAGTAGCAACAAAAGAAAGGACTGCTTCAGGAAGATACCTGTATTCTTCCTGGACGGCCTGGAGAATAGGAATTAATTTGGAAGAATTATACTTATACCTTTCCAGTATTTCGCATACCTTTCCAAATTGCCTTGTCTGATTAACTGTTTTCGTTTCAATTGACATTATATTAAATATCCTCAAATTTATTTTAATAATGTTTCTGAGAGTTTTCTGGTTAATACTCCCAAGCTGTTAGTAAAAGAGGCATTCTCCACAATAACATCCTGGGATATTTTTAAAGATACCGGGGCAAAATTCCAAATAGCTTTAATTCCGCCTTCAATCATTTTATCTGCAACAGACTGGGCGGCAACTCTTGGAACTGTAATAATCCCGATATTTATATGCATACGTTCAATAAGATTAGGGAGTTTTTCTATATCAAGAATAGGGATGCTGTTAAATTCAGTATCGATTAGATCAACATCCGTATCAAAGGCAGCAATAATATCTATACCATATTCTTTAAATCTATCATACTTTAACATTGCCTTGCCCAAAAGTCCTGCTCCAACTAAAAACGCCTCGTTTTTATTATCCCAATTAAGAGTTGTTTCAATAGCTTTAATAACAGCATGGACATCAAAACCGAC
>JAUZPC010000232.1 GCA_030706105.1 Bacteroidota bacterium
AAAATTAGTGCATTACAGACAGAATACTCTCTATGGACCCGTGATCCCGAAGAAGAAATTCTTGATACGTGTAAAGAATTAGGTATTTCCTTTGTTGCCTATTCTCCTTTGGGTAGAGGATTCCTGACTGGCAGATTCAAGTCTGCTAATGATTTCCCTGAAGGTGATTATCGTGTAAATCAGCCGAGATTTACTGATGAGAATTTTAGCCGCAACCTGGAAATTGTTAAAAAAATTGAAGACATTGCAAATGATAAAAAATGTACTGCTGCACAGCTTGCATTGGCTTGGGTTATGGCTCAGCGAGACTTTATTATTCCAATACCGGGGACTAAGAAATTAAAATATCTTGAAGAAAATGCTATTGCTGCAGATATTGTCTTGTCACAGAATGATATTCAAAGATTAGATAAAGCAGCTCCAAAAGGATCTACTCACGGACCAAGATATCCTGAAGTAAGTATGCATACGGTAAATATTTGAAAGAATAGTATTAATTTACTGAAACTACTGACGGCATTGAAAATTGAAATTTATTGAATTGATAGTATATTGAATTTTGCTCAAACATACTAAAGTGCTTTCCAACTTCCAGCGGCAGATTGGGATAAAGCGCAAACATAAACTGGAATGTCGGGAAAATAAGGTGCTCATTTTTTATCCTGAACCCGACGCCATAGCCTTGATAAAGTTTACTTGCAAATAATGTATTATTGATTGAAGAAATTAAACCGAAGTCAGAAAAAAAGATAAAAGCCAACTTAAAGCCTAAGACTTTGAAAGGAACAAAAATATCGGCTTCATAATTAAGTACAAGCTTTTTATTTCCTTTTAATTGGTCATCTGAAAAACCCCGAAGTCCATTTATGTTATTAATATCAAGAATATTCTGAGGTCTAAGGGGATCATAGCTATATGAATACCTGCTGCCAATGTAATGCCTCCAATAATAATTGCCGATTGCATTGAGGTTTGAGAAATAAAGAATTTCCAAAATAGAATTACGATTTAACCATTTCTTGTTACTTAGAAACGCCCCAATCTGGAAACCGCCATATAAATATCCAAAATAATCATCGTAAAAGCTATAGCCTGTTTTTAATCCATAATATGGCCTGCTTAAATTTGAGCCCTTTTCAAAGCCAAAGAGAAGTTCAGCCATATTTATTATGGGAATATCCTCGGTTCTTCCAAGTCCGAATATAAAATAGTCCTGAATGTAAGTTCTATAAGAAAATCCAATTCGACCGAGATATAATGTATTATCCTGGTATAAATTTAAAGTATCAGATACGGGCTTTTGAGCATAGACAGTTCTGATAATTCGACCTGCAATATTGAATCTATTCTGGTAAGTACTATTTGGGCCAAGAAATTCTAAGTCAAACGCATAACCGAGCCAGTAATCCTGTTGGTTATACTTTGCAGTTTCAAAATGCTTCAGTGAATCCCTTAAATCAGGATATCTTGTTATTTGCCAATTTTGTGCAATTGCTCCGGCCCATCTAATAATCGGTGAAAAGAAATCCCTGCCTATCATTATTCCATACTGTTGGCGGTTCATTTCTGATAAATAGTATACATTTGCCGATAGAAATGATTTATAAATGTTATCAATGGTATAACTTCCATCCCAGTCCCAGCCATGTGAAAGCCCCGGATCAATTTTTAATCCGCCTTTGAAATCATTACCGAATCCAAGGAAATTCAAATCATTAAAAGAGACACTTCCTGTTTTACTGCCCGGATAATATGAAAAGCTGCCATTTGCACTCCAGATATCCTGAGTATATATTATTATATCTACACTATCCTTATTATTCTTGATCTCCTTTGGAACAATCCGGACATCATAGATATACGGAGTAAGCCTAATTATTCTTTCACTTTCCTTAATATCAAAAGGAGTCAGTCTTTGTCCTTCAACAAAAATCAGTTTGTTTTTGATAAGCCATTCTTTTGTTTTCATGTGCAGATTATTTCCCCTGTCTTGCAACCAACTGCGTAGAGAGTCATTGGGATTATCTACTGAAGCACCGAAAACATCAAGAACATCAATATCAATTTTTCTAATAATTTTACCTGCATATTTTTTAATCATTCTGTTGTCAGAATAACGAATTATGCTTCCGGGTAGCAGTTCATTATCTTTTGCAATTATTAGTCCCCAAAGCTTTGAGAAAATATTGTCCTTAGTTGAATCGTTTTTAACCCGCTCAGCCGTATATTTATCTGAATAACTACCCCCAATGTTTTTTGCCTGAGCAATAGTACATTCCATAATGCACATTATTAGAAAACTGAGAGATATCAACCGAAATAAAGATACCCGCCCCTTGTTTTTATTATTAACAGAATAAAGCAATGCTTCATAAATTAGTTTGCGCTTATTTAAGTTAATCACATTTTTTTTTGCAAATATCATTTGTCTTTGTAATGATGTCTCAGATGTATTTTAATATAACACATCACCATTAACAAATAGTTGTTAATATTCACAACTTCATCATTTAAGAAGTAAGAGGGGCATAATTATAAATTGCAAATATTGGTTTATATATTATCCTGATTGGTAAAAATGAAATGTTGTAAATCATATTTAAGAATTAACAATTTTATTAGTTTGCAAATAAAGATATTTAGATGATAAAATGGTGTAGCAATATTTTAAGGAGTAAAACTAAATGCAAAAGATTTCCCCGTTTTTATGGTTCGATAATAATGCTGAGGAAGCAGTGAATTTTTATATATCTGTTTTTAAAAACTCAAAAATTGTAACGACAACAAAATATAGTGAGGGCGGGCCTTTACCTGCCGGGACAGTAATGGTTATTGTATTTCAGATAGATGGACAAGAATTTATGGCATTAAATGGCGGCCCTGTGTTCAAATTTTCTCAGGCAATATCATTTGTTGTTAAGTGTGAAACCCAGGAAGAAATAGACGCATTATGGGAAAAGCTCTCTGATGGTGGTGAAATACAACAATGCGGTTGGCTAAAGGATAAATTTGGTGTCTCCTGGCAAATTGTCCCTACTATCTTAGGCAGGCTTATGAGTACAACTGAACCGGATAAATTGAAAAGAGTAACAGACGCAATAGATAAAATGATAAAAATAGATATAGATGTTTTACAGCAGGCATATGACAATATTGTATAAATTAAAACATTAAAGGATTATTGAAATGAATTTATTAAATCTAATTTCCAAGTGGCCTAAATTAACCCCTTATTTTCATAGTGTGCTTCGCATAGTGTCTGCAATAATTTTTATTACGGCAGGGACAATGAAGCTTTTTGCTTTTCCCATGGGCATGCCGCCCGATGGTAGTACTGCTAATTTGATGTCGGAAATCGGTATTGCGGGCATTTTAGAAACCTTTGGGGGGTTACTTATCCTTATTGGGTTTTATACCCGTCCGACTGCCTTTATTTTATGCGGCGAAATGGCGGTTGCATATTTTCAAGCGCATTTTCCGCATAGCATATGGCCAACAGTTAACGGAGGTGTGAGCGCAGTTATTTACTGCTTTATATGGCTATATTTTTCTGCTGCCGGCTCAGGAGTATGGAGTATTGATGAAGGTAATTGGAAACGAAGAAATGGTTAATATTCAATGCCTATGAATAAAAGACCCGGCAAATTCAGGCCGGGTTTTTTAATTCATCTGTATGTAAGTTGAAATTACTAAAGATTAATAATTATCTTTAATCTGTTATTTAACTTTTTGGACTATAACTCCATATGAGCTTTTAATTTTTAGATGCTCAATTACATGCAAATTATTCTGTTCCATTATTGCTAATGATTTTTTAAATGCAGCCTCTTCAACATGTCCGCTTGGCTCAGCAAAAAGGATTTTACTCCCGGGTTTTAAAGCAGAACTTATCTGTTTAAGACAGGATTGCTGGTCAGGTATTTCATGCAGAACAGCAAAAAGAAGTGCAAAATCAATTTTCTCTTTGAACTTATCTATATTGAGAGAAGACTGATTGCAAGTAACAGTCTGAATATTATCCAATACTCCTGCTTTGGAGGCTCTCTTTTTCAAACCAGTTAGCATATTTTCCTGCATATCCACGCAAATTACTCTCCCGTTAGGGCTCACCATTTTGGCCATCGGCAGGCTAAAAAAGCCCATCGCACTTCCAATATCCAGAACCATCATCCCGTTTTTAAGATATGGTTCCAGTATCCGCTCGGGATTCTGAATCAATTTTCTAAACGGACTTGCTAATATATGCCCTACCCACACCGGACAGACACTCTCTGCCATACTCTTTATCCTTTCCAATTATATTTTCTATCTTAATTTACACAAACAATATTCTAACTTCAGATATTTACTATTATTCAAACAGTAAATAAGAATAATTGAATATAATTATGATTTCATATTCTTCATAATTGCTTCCTGAAATCAGAGATAACTTCGTTAAAACTTTTATTATAAATATTTTTAAATGCTGCATCATTATCGTTTTCCACCAGAAGTAATTTCATATATTTAATAAACTGTTCTCTGCCGTATGTCCCAATCAAATAATCAACAATGCAGGCAAATTCAGAATACTTAAAGGCCTCTTTGTACTTAACATTCAATTCTACTTCATCTTCTTTTTTAGTTCCAAAATATTGCGGCGGCATAAAGTTGCCCTGCCTCATTAATTGATATGTTTCTTGTTTACCCGGATAGAAAGACGTACCCATTTGATTTGTACTGTATGTAGCAATTCCCTCCAATAACCACTTGGGATATCTAAATTCGCCCAGGAATCCTTTGTAATCGAATATTAGAACATGGGATAACTCATGCCTTAAATATATTTCTAACGAGATTTTCCCTTCTTTGGCTTCGTTTAATGCCCACGGCGATATGACTAAACTACCGCTGGAAAATGCACAAAACCTTGCCTTGGAAGGCGAACGCTGTAAATAACTATCCCTGTCACGAAAGATAAATATCTTGGGTTTCTTAATAAATTTCAATTCGTGAAATTTTTCAACTGAAGGAATTAATGTATCTATTCTAATAAAGTCATTAAAGTCAGCACCGCGTTGTACGTAAATAATCGTATGTTGTAATTCATGCTTATCAAAGCCCAATATTACAGGTGAGTATGGAAACAACTTTCCCCATAGAAGTAAATATATTAATAAGCCAACAATGAATACAACTAAAATTAAAAAG
>JAUZPC010000233.1 GCA_030706105.1 Bacteroidota bacterium
AAACAGTTCAACAAAGGGGATAGAAGAAATTAAATCGAGCCAATGAGTTCTAATAAATTTCTTTTTGTTATTACTTCTTGATAGGAAATAGAAATAATCACCTAAGAAGATAAAACAAATGAAAGCATCAATTCTATCATAAATAAGCAGATGCTCAGGTGAAACAGGAATTATCAATTCATAAAAAAATTGAACCAATACATATAGAGATAATATTAGTATTACTATTGGCCAGTATTTATTGTTTGTCTCAGACATTATTCAACATTATTGTTTAATAGTAAAATTATAAACTCTCGATTAACTTAACTTTTACAACATCATACTACTATTGAAAATATGTTACTTGTACGAGCTTATTCCTCCTCTGAAGGGGGAGTGCTGAATGAGATGGAGATAGTTTCTCCAAGGGGTATCTTATGGGTGTCTGATTATTTAACTATTCTTTTTATCAATTAAATTCCTTCATCAAAGCGCTGCATAACAGAGAATAAGCATATTCAAATATTACCGTCACATCTGCTGCCCTAAATAATATGGCAAATAATTTGCCGATACAAAGTAAATTCCACTTAACATATAATAAAATATAAATAAAACATAACAAAATCAATAAAAAGTGAAAATATTTCGTGCATCAATAATATTATCTGATTCTTAGTTTGATGATTTAGCTATTTATGCTTAATTTATTATAAGAAAATATTTTTATTATTAATACGGTGTCAGGGTTATATTTATATCCATTTATTTAGAATAAAGGTAAAAAAATAATAAATATTTCTAATTGGGAATCGCCTAATTGAGTCGTTATAAAATTTTTCCAGAAGGTTAATTAATGAAAAAAGCTCTTAAAATCTTATTGTTGTCGTTATGTCTTGTTTCTTTTTTATATCCGCGCAATCAATTCAAATAATACTTTCAACTATTAAAAACTATTAAAAAAAAGCAAACAATTTAACTGGAAAATTATTCCTGATAACCTGTACAAATTATTATTTACAATATTTCTGCATCAGCTCATAGGCTTTTTCATTACCAAGCTCTTTAGCTTTATTCCAGTCAAAACAGGACCCGTCTTTGTCATTTAACAAATATTTGCTGATTCCCCGGCTGAAATAAGCTGCAGCATAACCGGGATTATTTTCAATAGCTTTGCTAAAGTCGGCTATAGCGCCTTCATAGTCCTGTAATTTAAATTTTGCAATTCCACGGTTGTAATATGGGGTGTCAAGGTTTTTTTTGAAATTAATAATAATTACACGGGTAAAGTCATTTATGGCTTCTTTGTAATTTTCCAAAGCCCCGTTGGCATTTCCTCTTTTAAAATATGCTTCGGCATGGTACGGCTCAATTCTGATTGCTTTATTGTAATCCTCTATCGCCCCTTTGTAATCGCCTGAGTTATATTTATCATCACCCTGCTTCAAATAATCTTTTGCAGTCTGACAATAAGCCGCAGTACTCAATAATATTAATAAAGCAAACAGGATAAAAGATTTCTTCATTATTTTGCACCTTTCTCAGGGCTAAATATACAAAAAAATTGGTAAATTTATTTGTGCTTGTGGGAATAATTTGCAAACATTTATTGAGCGCCTATATTATCAGTGAATGCCTATTGGGCATCAGTATTGTCCTCTTTTATTTTGATCATTCTGATAGTGTACTGAAATTAAACCACCTAATTATTAAAAAAGCCTTTGATCTCTCAAAGGCTTTTAGTGTTTTATTTACTTTTATTTTAATGATGTACTGCTTCCGGCATTTCAACGCCAATTTGTTTTAATAAGCCGGTCAGGCCGCCTCCGGTAACTTGTTCCAGATGCAGGGTTGTAATCTTTTTATCTTTAATCGTAACTCTAATAGGTTCTTCAGGCATCTTAATAGATTTATTTGTAGCAGTAATATTATGAAGTCCCGGTATCGGAGCAGGCATTTCTTTAGTATGTGTTCCGGTTAGCCTTACTTTTAAATCAACAACGTTATTCTTGTCTTTCCCAATCTTATAATTGAATCTGAAATCGGGCATACCTTTATTAAATGCCCTATGTAAGCCTAGGAATTCATTTGCTCCCAAAGGATCAGGAGCTACACCTGTTACTTTGAAATCTCTGGCAAGATAAGTCTCTGCTTTTGTAAAATCGTTTCTCTCAATAGCCTGCAAAAAATCCTCAACAATCCTCGTGTTTTCCATATTTACAATTCCTTATAATATCAAAAAATTATTACAATTAATTACAATTCATTAACATTATCAATCTAATAGAATGGAGGTCTTATATCTATATTTCTAATCACAATTATATCAGGTTAAACTCCCCTACGAACCCACAACAAAGCAATATGATTAAAAAACCATCTATTCTTGGGTAAGAACTAAGGCGCTAAAACTTTCAGCAATAATCAGAAATACAAAAAACTTTACATCTTGACATAAAAAAGCTCTGCAATCATATAGATGACGGCAGAGCTTAATTTTAATACAAACGAATTAACAGTATTTACTTGTTAATTCTCAATTAACGAAGCAGAGTCATTTTTTTAGTCTGTACAAAATTACCTGTTTTTACAGTATAAAAATAAACGCCGGAGCTTAAATTCTGAGCGTTAAAATTATATGTGTAATTTCCGGCTTCTTTGTGTTCGTTTATCAATGAAGCAACTTCCTTACCTAAAATATTATATACTTTAAGCGTAACCATACCTGGAGCAGCTACAGAGAATTTTATCTGTGTGCTTGGGTTGAATGGATTAGGGTAATTTTGGCTTAAACTATAATTAAAGTTTTTGCTAAAATCTACTGCGGTTTCACTTGAGTAATTTACTGAACCGTCAAAATCTATTTGCTTTAATCTGTATGAATAACTTCCGTTACTTATAGATGCATCTGCAAATGAATAATTACGCTTTTCTGTGGTGGTTCCGTTGCCTGCAACAAATCCTAATTTCTGCCAGTTTGCGCCTTCTGCTTTTCTTTCTATTTCAAAACCACTGTTATTTTTTTCTGTTGCCGTGCTCCAGTTTAATATAACTGAGTTATTATTTACAGATGCAGTAAATGAAGAAAGTTCAACAGGTACTATTGGGAAAGTAAAAATTACCGGACCGAGAGCACTGTTGTCAACAAAATGGAAAATCCTTGCTTCAATTGAATCAAGACTAGTAGTATTCCAGAAATTGTTTTGTGCATAAATTGTATCTACGGTGTTGTTATAAAGGTCAATACCGTAAGTAGTAGCATTTGTATTATTTACAAAAATATTCTTTCCGTTGTCACTTGTATCGGCATTAGCAATATTACCAAGATTTGGTTTAGCTCTGTTCTGAATTGTAACACCCCATAAATTCCATCTTATAAGGTTGCCGGTAATAATAGTGTTTTGCTGGCTTGTAGCGCTGCCTCCGCCAATTGCTATACCGCTGCCGCCTAATGTCGGGCTGTTTTGTATATTATTGCTGTCAATTTGGTTATAACTGATTAAAGCATTAATATTTGAACCGCCGCTTATTGTTATTCCGTAACGGTTATTTTTAATAACATTTCCGGTAATTACAGCGTGAAGATCACCTATTGGGAGGAAACCGATTCCACCGCAATTAGTAGATGCTCTGAGTATTTTGTTATTTAAAATTTTAATTGTATCGGTTCCTGAAGATCCCATGTTTATTTGTGGGGTATTATAGTTAGTTACGTCGTTCCCCTGAAACAAACAACCGATTATTTTAGGGGCATTACTAATATTTGCCCCGCCTGTAATACCACCTCTGTTATTATTTAAAAATTGGCAATTGGTGATAGTTGAGTTAGACCTGAATAAGGTAATAGCTCCTGAGCCGAATGAAGTTGATGCGTTGTTATTTAGATATTGGAAAATGCAACTGTCTATTGTTATGCTGCAATCTGAAATTCTCAACGAAACACCATATTCCAATGTTAATTTCCTTAACAGGGTTGTGCTGCTTGTATCAACACGTACACCGTAAAATCCGGTGGTAATGTCTTGAGCAGTGAACTTAACTCCCGTAGGTGGGTTTATAATTAAAGTTCCTCTTGCAATAAGAAATGTATTTAGAGCAAACTTTACTGTAGCATCTGATGTAATGTAAAGTGTGTCCGGGTAGCTTATTTTAATTGTATCATTTACAAAGTAAATTCCACCGCTGAATGTTACATCGCCGCCGGAATTTGCCACTAAGTCGCTCAAACTCCATTTAACACCCGTGCCGGGGGTTGTATAATTATCTGCATATGTTGCAGATATCAAAAGTAACGTAAATAGAAATAATTGTATGATTTTTTTCATTTATAATACCATTTATTTGTTTTGTAAAACCCCATAATCGGGGGATAATTTGAAAAATTAACAACAAATAATATACTTATTAACTTTGTTTGTCAACATATAAATTATAGCAAAATACTATTAATAAATCATTGTTCTGCCGCATGATTTATAGGGTAGTGTAACTGCAAGTAGAATAATCACTTATCGAGCTATCAATTTCTACTGTCAAGTCCCCATGTTTACTAAACTCTTTATTATGATATTATTTATCTGTCATTCAGCTTAAAAAAAAGTTAAAAATGTACTTTTTAATACATTAAATAATTATTAAAAATATTATAACAGCCCTAAAGCTTTCAGGCATTGCTTAGTATATTCTATTCTGTCCGGGAAAATGGTTTTTCCATCCATTGTATTAATATTCAAAGCAAAAAAATAGACGTTGTTGTTTTGTTCCAGATAGCCGACAAACCAACCGAAATATTTGCCGTCAGTTAATCCCATGCCGGTTTTAGCTCTAAGTACGTATTTCTCTGTTTTTTCGTTAATCATAATATCTTTAACAAGTTCCTGATTTTTTATAGAAACAGGGAGCTTGTTAAAATATAATTTCTTTAGGAATTCGATTTGCTCATTTACGCTTATCCTGATATTGCCATCCAGCCAAAAAGCTCTTTTTCCGCCGTTTGCTTTTCTATTCCCATAATTAAACAGTGTATAATATTTTTGCATGGTTTGGGGGCCGGCACGTTTTGCCAGTTCAATATAATACCAAACTACTGAATTTTGAAAAGCAGATTTGAGCGAATGGTCCTGGTTCCAAACGTTGTAACTGTTTTTTGGTCCATCCCATTTGATAATAAAAGAGGTATCGGGAATAACTTT
>JAUZPC010000234.1 GCA_030706105.1 Bacteroidota bacterium
AAAGGTTGAAACCACTGCAAAGGTTAATGGTACGTTTGTAATTGAACTTAAATATGACGGTAAAAACCAATACAATCTGCCGTCAAATCTGGTATTTACCTTTAACGCTGACAGGATTAGCCTCCCTAAGGCTTTTAGTGATAATAATACGGAGGGGGCAAAAAAGAAAGAAATTAAAAGCAGGCAGGGCAGGGTTTATATTACTTATACCAACTATATTATTAATAAAGGAATATCCGACAGCATCTTTGAAAAGAAAAAATAAGTATGACCAAACATATAATGCTGTATTGCTGATGACAAATAACAGGCGGCCGCTGTAAAAAATAAATAAATCAGAGAAGCCAAAACTCAACCGCAGGCATTATTTAAGCGGTGTTCACAAGGGAAAATCTGTTTTTCGCCTTCTTTACAAAGTAAACATAAGCTGCCGTGCAGGCACATTAAGCGCCGTATTTATCAGCCTTAAATAAGTAAATTAAGCTGAGAATGTTGATATTACTGACTTTTTTTGATAAAAATGCAAAAAAAGTAAAAATAATTTGGAAAAATGACCATTTTTTTTTGCTTGTTAATAAAAAATTTATAATTTTACATTTGTAAAAATAATAACCAATTAAATTGAGGTTTAATAATGGCAAATGCAAAAACTGCAAAACCAATGACCAAAGCTCAGGTAATAGCTTATATGTCTGAGAAGACAGAATTAACAAAGAAACAAACTGATTTGTTTATTAAAGAGTTAATGACTCTTGCTTACAAAGAAGCAAAAAAATCTTTTGTATTTCCTGGTTTAGGTAAATTAGTAGTTGTTCAAAGAAAGAAAAGAACCGGAAGAAATCCTAAGACTGGTGAGTCAATGATTATTCCAGCTAAAAAAACATTGAAGTTTAGAATTGCTAAAGCAGCTAAAGATGCAGTATTTCCACCTAAAGCATAATTAGTCGCTGTTAAGTTTATTATAAGCCCTTCAATTAAGAAGGGCTTGTTTATTTTAAATCAAAAATTATTTATTATTCAATGCAATTAAATTTAAAGCACTTCCGGCCTTAAGCCATTTAATCTGCGTGTTATTCAAAGTATGGTTTAAAATGATTATATCAACTGAACCGTCTGAGTGTTTTATCCTTAACTCAATTATGGAATCAGGAGTAATGTTCTTTAGGCCGATGAAGCTTAATATGTCATCCTCTTTGATCAAATCATAATCGTTTGGGTCGTTAAATGTAAGAGGAAACATTCCCTGCTTCTTCAGATTAGTTTCATGTATCCGCGCAAAACTTTTTACTATGATAACCCTGCCGCCTAAATATCGCGGCTCCATGGCTGCATGTTCCCGGCTTGAACCTTCACCATAGTTCTCATCACCAACAACAACCCAGTTTAATCCTCTGGCTTTATAGTCTCTGGCGACTTCCGGTATGGATTTATATTCACCTGTAAAACGATTCTTAACTGTGCCTGTTTTATTAGTAAAAGCATTCTGTGCACCCATAAACATATTGTTTGAAATATTGTCCAGATGTCCTCTGAATCTTAGCCATGGGCCGGCCATCGAAATATGATCTGTAGTGCATTTGCCTTTTGCTTTAAGTAAAAGAGGCAAATCAAGCAGGTCATCCCCATTCCACGGAGCAAATGGAGTGAGAAGCTGAAGCCTGTTACTTTCCGGGGAAACCAGAACTTCAACATCTTCCCCTTTAGAGCTTGGTGCAATATATCCTTGCAGGCTGTCAATAAAACCGCCCGGGGGTAATTCATTCCCAACCGGCGGATCCAGTTTCACTTTATCGCCTTTATCATTAATTAAATAATCGGTCAAAGGGTTAAATGCAAGACTCCCGGCAATTGCTAATGCGGTTGTAAGTTCGGGGCTTGCAACAAAAGCAAGGGTATCAGGGTTCCCGTCATTACGTTTAGCAAAGTTGCGGTTAAATGAAGTTATAATTGTATTTATTACTCCTTGTTCAACATCGGTTCTTTTCCACATTCCTATGCAGGGGCCGCAGGCATTTGCCAGCACTACTCCGCCAATATCGGTCAACGTCTTTAATTGGCCGTCACGTTCTATTGTGGCTCTAACTCTTTCTGATCCGGGCGTGACAGTAAAATTTGCTTTTGCTTTCAGCCCTTTACTTAGTGCTTGTTGTGCTACGGAAGCTGCGCGGTCAATATCCTCATAACTGGAATTTGTGCAACTGCCGATTAAGGCCACTTTTATTTCTTCAGGGAAGTCATATTCTTTTAATGCGCTTTTCATTTGTGAGATTGGAAAAGCTCTATCGGGTGTAAATGGTCCGTTAAGATGCGGCTCTAAAGTATTCAGGTCAATTTCAATTACTTTAGAATAATACTTGTTCGGATCTTCGGTAACCTCTATGTCGGCAGTAAGTATATCTTTTATCTTATCGGCCAATTCTGCAACATTTTTTCTGTTTGTAATTTTAAGATACTCTGATATTTTATCATCATAACCAAATATTGAAGTTGTTGCCCCAATTTCCGCGCCCATATTACAAATTGTTGCTTTGCCGGTTGCTGAAAGCGATTCAGCGCCATCGCCAAAATATTCAATAATAGCACCGGTTCCGCCTTTTACGGTAAGGATGCCTGCCAGTTTAAGAATTATATCTTTGGCAGAAGCCCAGCCATTGAGTCTGCCGGTTAATTTTACGCCAATAATGCCCGGCCATTTCAATTCCCATGGCATACCCGCCATAACATCAACGGCATCAGCGCCGCCTACTCCAATTGCAAGCATACCCAAGCCGCCCGCGTTTGGAGTATGGGAATCAGTTCCAATCATCATACCTCCGGGGAAGGCGTAGTTTTCCAGTACTACCTGATGGATAATTCCGGCACCCGGTTTCCAAAACCCGATTCCATATTTTTTGGAGATGCTTTCTAAAAAGTCAAAAACTTCTTTGTTTTCATCTTTAGCTCTCGTCAAATCTTTTTCAGCCCCCAGCTGTGCCTGAATTAGGTGGTCGCAATGGACTGTAGTGGGAACAGCGGTTGTTTTTCTGCCTGCTGACATAAATTGAAGCAACGCCATTTGTGCTGTGGCATCCTGCATTGCAACTCTGTCCGGTGCTAATTCTGAATAATCTTTCCCGCCTTTAAGCTCAAGCGCTGGTTTTTCCCACAGGTGAGTATAAAGAACTTTTTCTGTGTAAGTCATTGGGCGGTTAACAACTTCTTTTACTATTCCAAGCTTTCTTCTAAAATCGGAATATACTTTTTCAATCATTTCAATATTTGCAATCATATTTGTGCCTCATACAGATGATAAATTAGAAAACAAACAATAAATCTTCAAAAAACATAATTTGTTGTTATTTTTCTTAATATATTTGCTTGATAATGGTATAATTTTTACTTTAATTAGTAATTAACAATAGAAAATAACAAAGAATTGATAAGATAAAAATGATAAATGCTTCAATATTAATTGTTGACGATGAGCCGGTTTATCTGGAATTGCTGAAAGCACTTTTAATTCAGGAAGGCTATAACGAGGTACTGACAGAAAAGAACCCTCTTAATGTTATGCCTTTACTGAAGAGTAGAAAAATTGATTTAATAATTTCTGACATATATATGCCTGAAATGAACGGGCTGGAACTTCTTGAACTTATTACATATAATTTTCCTACAATTCCTGTTATTATGGTTACAGCCATTGATGACACTGCTATTGCTCTTAAAGCAGTAAAAGCAGGGGCTTATGAGTTTATTACAAAACCGCCTGACACTGACAGACTTTTTCTTACAATTAAGAGGGCGTTGGAACAAAAAATACTCACGCTTGAGCGTGATACTCTTAGGAGTAATGCAATAAATCCTGCATTAAACAGGGCATCCTTTTCTGATGTGATTGCTGAATCTCCCAATATGCTTAAAGTATTTGAGCTTGTAGAAATATTTGCCGCCACTGATGAGACCATTTTGCTATTAGGTGAAACAGGTACCGGTAAAGATTTAATTGCTCAGAAAATTCACCAGCTTTCTTCAAGGCGCGATAAACCTTTTATTGCTGTCAATCTGGCAAGCATTTCATCTTCGCTTTTTGAAAGCGAACTATTCGGTTATGAAAGAGGTGCATATACAGGTGCTGCAAAATCGGGTGTCGGTTATTTTGAAGCGGCAAACGGAGGTACAATTTTTCTGGACGAGATAGGGGAGCTGCCCAAGGAGTTACAAGGTAAACTGCTAAGGGTAATCCAGTATGGTGAAATTTCCAGACTGGGTTCACCAAAGCCTATCAATCTTGATATCAGAATAGTTGCGGCTACAAATAAAGATTTGCTAAAGGCTGTTAATGAAAACCAATACAGGGCAGATTTGTTTTACAGGCTTAACCGCGGGTATATTGAGCTTCCTCCTTTACGCAAAAGAGGTAATGATATTCAGCTTCTTGCAGAATATTTTTATAAGCAGGGGTGTAAGGTATATAACAAAGAGCTTAAAGGTTTTGGTAAAAATATGATGGCCAAAATGCTGCATTATCCTTTCCCCGGGAATATAAGGGAATTAGAAAATATTGTAATGAATGCAGTAGCAAAAACCCCGGCGGGTGAACCTATACTAAATATTGATATAAGAAATGATGAAAGTATTAATTTACCGGAGTCTGAAGTTTTGCTAACTTTGGATGAAGCAATGGAGCAGTACGTAGTTAAAGTTCTTGGCAGAGTAAATAACAATACTACAAAAGCTGCGGCAATTCTCGGAATAAGTGAAAGGACTTTGCAGAGAAGACTGCATGACTACAGACTGAAGAATACCTGAGACTGAACAATAATATCTGCCTCTATTTGAATTGAGGCAGATATTATAAATTATTTTCTATTTCATTAAAATCATTTTCTTTGAACTTACAAATGACTGCTTGCCGTCAGTGGATGCAGCTTTTAAAGTGACAAAGTAGATGCCGCTTGCCAGGCCTGTGCCGTCAAACTTAACCTCGTAGCTGCCCATCGGTTCTGTGCCGTTAACCAATTCCTTAACCTTAGCACCTAATGCATTATATACTGTTACATTAATCCTGCATTCAGATGGAATGTAATACTGAATATTAGTGGATGGGTTAAAGGGATTAGGATAATTTTGTGATAAGCTAAAATTAGAAACAAGTTCTCTTTTATCATTAACTGATAG
>JAUZPC010000235.1 GCA_030706105.1 Bacteroidota bacterium
ACCTCTGTTAAATCAGAGAGTGAAACAATTAAAGATTATTCTTTGACGCAGAATTATCCTAATCCTTTCAATCCAGAAACGATTATCAGATATGCATTGCCTTCAGGCAGTAATGTAAAACTGACCGTTTACAACTCATTAGGCCAGAAGGTAAAAGAACTGGTAAATGGTTATCAGGAATCCAATACTTATGAAGTAAAATTCAGTGGTAAAGATTTATCAAGCGGTGTTTACATCTATAGGCTTGAAGCTGTCTCAAAAGACGGCAAGATGAACTTTTCCAAAACGAGCAAAATGCTGCTATTAAAGTAAGATAGGTGTAAAAGTTTATCTGGTTTTAATGTAAGAGCTGAAGAATAGAGAAGTGGAAGTCAGGACCCCTTGATATCCACTATTATTAGACATTGTTAATTGTTTCCCCTCAATCTATAGCCCTGAGTGAAGTCCAAATTTGGACGACTCAGGGCGAATTATTAGTGACGATGTTCGTATCTAATCACATTCTATATTCACTCTCCATTAGCCACTATTTCTTAGCCAATAAAATGAACAATCTGTAACTATTTTTCATTTTTTATGGGCTAAGTCCTTTATACTAATGGGCAGCTTCCGTATATTTGCATTATTATTAAAAAACGAAAATACGTAATGACAAAAATTCATCAGACAGCTATTATTCATCCACAAGCTGAAATTGATTCATCTGTTGAAATCGGAGCTTATTGTGTTATAGAAAAGGGAGTTAAAATTGGAGCAGGTTCCAAACTCTATAATAATGTTTCCGTCTTTACCGGAGCTACTATCGGCGAAAATAATGAAATATTTCCGAATGTCGTTATAGCCGCTTTACCCCAAGATCTTAAATTCTTACGGGAGTCTAAGGATGAATTTACCGAAGTAATAATCGGGAATAATAATGTTATAAGAGAATGCGTAACTATTAATCGTGCAACTTTACACACACGCAAAACTGTTGTTGGTAATAATTGTTTGTTTATGGCATATTCCCATGCTGCTCACGATTGTGTTATCGGCAATAACGTTATACTTGCAAACTCTGTTGCTTTAGGCGGGCATGTAAACATAGGCGATTTTGCAATATTAGGCGGACTTGCCGGTATCCATCAGTTTGTACATATTGGCGCCCATTGTATGGTTGGGGCTGCTTCTATGGTTGTTAAAGATGTTCCTCCATATTCTCTTTTCTCAGGTAATGATTTAAAATTCAGCGGACTAAATCTGATCGGATTAAAAAGACGCGGATTCTCAGATGAGGCAATTGAGAGTCTTAAAAATGCATACCACCTTTTATACAGGTCAGGGTTTAATACTACACAAGCGTTAAATAAAATTAAAGAAACTGTTTCACTTACTCCTGAAGTACAGTATTTAATTGAATTTATTGAGAGTTCAAAAAGAGGATTAGCCAAGTAAAAGAGTTAAAAGCTATTAAGTAAAAAGTTATGAATAGAGACGATCGGTAGATCGTCTCTATTTTATTTTAAATGTTTTGCAATTTATTATTATCACTCAAATTGATCTTCATTATGGGCTAAAAATAGGGAGAAAGCTGCTAATTCTCCCTGCTATTTAGTTGTAACTTGTAATTGTAAACTTCCTTTGTTGGTGACTGATTACTAATTACTAGTCACTATTTACTGTTTATTGTTTATGGTTCTGTTAAAGATATAATCAACATTCTTTAACAGATTTTTATCATTAAAAATATTCTCAATATCCTGCTTGGATAGATATTTCAGTACTTCCTCATTTCTTTCCAATTCATCTCTAAACGTTTTATTAGTATCCTGCCAAACCTCCATTGCTGTAGTCTGAACAATTCTGTAAGCATCTTCGCGCTGTATCCCTTTATTTATTAAGTTTAACAGAATAGTCTGTGAATAAATTAATCCGCGTGTAATATTTAGATTCTTAAGCATTTTTTCAGGATAGACTATTAAGTTTTGAATCAGGTTTGTTGCCAGATGAAGCATATAGTCCAATGCTATGCAGCTGTCGGGTACAATAACGCGTTCAACCGATGAATGGGAAATATCTCTTTCGTGCCAAAGAGCAACATCCTCAATTGCTGCGGTTGCATTTCCCCTTAATAAACGGGATAATCCGGTAATTCTCTCGCTGACTATTGGATTCCGTTTATGCGGCATTGCGGATGAACCCTTTTGTCCTTTTGAAAAATACTCTTCAGCTTCCAGAACTTCTGTCCTTTGAAGATGACGAATTTCAATGGCAATCTTTTCAAGTGAAGCACCTATGATTGCTATGGTATTTAAAAATTCTGCATGCCTGTCCCTTTGGATTACCTGGGTTGAAACCGGTGCAGGTTTTAATCCCATCTTTTCGCATACGTATTCTTCTACTTTTGGTGTTAAATGCTGAAATGTTCCAACTGCTCCGGATATCTGACCAACGCCAATTACCTCAACTGCACGTTTCATCCTTTCAATATTTCGTTTGCATTCTTCAAACCAGTTGGCAAACTTCAATCCCATTGTAGTGGCTTCTGCGTGAATACCGTGAGATCTTCCAACGCATAAAGTGTTCTTATGTTCAATTGCTTTTTCTTTTAAAGCAGATAATAATTCATTTAACCGCTTTAGCAATTGTTCACCTGCGCTTTTCATTTGAAATGAAAGGGTAGTATCCAAAACATCTGATGATGTCATACCATAATGGATATGACGGGATTCCGGCCCTACGTATTCAGCTACATTTGTAAGGAATGCAATAACATCATGCTTGGTTGTCTCTTCAATCTCAAGCACGCGTTCAACAGTATAATTAGCTTTGCTTTTAATAATGTTAAAATCCTCAACCGGAACATCGCCCAGTATGGTTCTGGCTTCACATGCCAAAAGTTCAATTTTTAACCAAGTGTCATATTTAAATTTATCTGTAAAAAAACTTCCCATTTCAGGGAGGGTATATCTCTCTATCATTCCTTCTCCAATTTCATTTTAAGTGTTAATTCTTTGTTGTCTCTCAGAACTTTAATTTTTACTACCTGACCTGTCCTAAACTCCTGGAAAATAGAAATAAGCGTCTGTTCATTGGTTATGTTATAATCATCTATCTTCAAAATAATGTCGCCTGATTTTAGACCTGCTTTATCAGCGGGGGTCTTGTCAATAATTTGGTTTATCATTACTCCTTTTGAAGTTGACAGTTTATAATATTTAGCTATGTCATCATCAAGAGTTTGAACCCTCATGCCTATATTAAAATCTCTGTCAATTTTTCCGTGGTCTTTTAACTCCCGTATAATTCTTTTTACTTTGTTTATGGGGATTGCAAAACCAAGCCCAATATTACCCTGCACACCGCCCGCCGTATAAATCAGGGTGTTCATGCCTATTACTTCACCAATGCTGTTAAGCAAAGGACCACCGCTGTTCCCGCCGTTAATTGCAGCGTCTGTTTGAAGCATATTAGTATAGTATCTGTTATTTATCGGTTCCAGATTCATTCCCGTGGCACTTATTACCCCAACCGTAACGGTTGGTTTATCGTTTAGCTCAAATAACCCAAAAGGATTGCCAAGTGCAATTACCCATTCACCTATCATTACATCATCAGAATTACCAAACACCACATGTGGCAGGTTCTTAGCCTCAACTTTTAGCAGGCAGATATCTGAGGCGGCATCTGTTCCAATTAGTTTTGCTTTATACTGCTTACCGTCAGTTGTTGTTACTGTTATTTCTGAGGCATTGCCCGCAACATGATCATTGGTTACTATATAGCCGTCAGATGATATAATATAACCGGATCCAAGCTCCTTAACCTGCTGTTTGTAATTTCCTCGTTCTCCAAAAAACTGACGAAAAAAAGGATCATTAAACATCGAGCTGAACGGGTCTTGATATTGCCTTATCTCCGTAACATTTATCCCTACTATGGCCGGGCTTGCATTTTTTACAGTTTCTGTAATTATATTTTTTCTTGAATTATAAAGTTCATTATTAATTTTTGCCTTTTCTTGATATAAACTGTCATCATTTTGTGCAGACACTTTAATAACTGATAATGTAACAAAAGTTAAAAGTAATATAAAAAAAGATTTTAATCTCATTTATTCCTCATTCAAATTTTTTTAAATCGTTTAATGGTTCTGTATGTTTAATAAAAAGAATTAAAAGCAGGGATGAAGCGAATAACAACAGTAAGCCGGGTGAATCTGCTTTTAATAAATAAGGTAAATTGTAAATCTTATCAACCCCCAAAAATAATGTTAATAACGTAAAAATAATTGCAAAAGTATTATCAATTATTACGTTACGGTTTATTAAAAAAGCTAATGCCCAAAATAAAATCCAAATTGCCGGAATATACGGGGCAAGCAACATGGTGCCGCCAAATGCTGTAGATAACCCTCTGCCGCCCTTAAATTTAAGCCAAGGGTTATAATTGTGTCCAACTACTGCAAAAATTAGTGCAATTGCAGGAAAGATAAAAGATACCGGTAAAACAAGCAGGGTAACATATACACTAAGAAGTCCTTTAAAAGCATCAATTATGAAAACCAGAATTCCTAAAAATTTTGAATTTGTGACATCATAAGTATTCATAGCCCCAATATTACCGCTGCCCAGCCGGGTAATATCTTTATTCTGTGTCTTTTTTAATAAAAGAAATGCTGTTGGGATGGATCCCAATAAATAACCAATAACAGCGCTTATCAAATAATTCATAATTACTACTATATTTTTGATGCACAAAATTAATCATAAGCTTATAAAGATAAAAGGAAATGATGATTGACTATATTAAATCCTTTCTATGCTTAAAATAATTATTCAGAAGGAGACTTCTTCATCCAATAAAGTGCAATAAATCTAAATGATAGTGCCCAGGCCAAACCTACAAGCCATCCTCCTGCTACATCAGTCGGATAATGAACGCCCAGATAAATTCTGCTAATACCTATTAAAATGGAAATAGAGAGAACTGTAAAAATGATTAATAGCTTTGTCTTTTTCTTTTCGTGTAATTGG
>JAUZPC010000236.1 GCA_030706105.1 Bacteroidota bacterium
ACTACCGGAATTTCTAAACATCTCTCAATATTAACTCCTACAAAGTCACCAACATTTACACCTTTTTTAATTAGGAAGTTGGCAAAACAATTAGCTTGTTCATTTAACTGGACATAAGTAAGTTTTTGGAGCTCATACTGCAAAGCAATGGCATCCGGGGTTCTAAATGCCTGTTCTTCAAACAAGGAATGGATACACTTTTCCGATGGAAAAGTGACTGACGTTTCATTTAGATGCGCGTATAGCGTTAATTCTTCTTGTGTTAAAATATTAATATTATTGATTTTTACGTCAGGATTTTCCAAGCCGGTCTCTAGAATATTCACATAGTGGCCGAGCATTCTTGCTACTGTGGCTTTTTCAAACAGGTCCGTCGCATATTCTATGTATCCGCTAAAAACTTCATCACTTTCCCAAATATGTAGAGAAATGTCATACTGAGAGGATAAATTTTGCAAATGCAAAGATTCAATTTGGAGGTCTTCAAATTCCGGCACGATAGCAGAGTTTCCGTATATAAAATTTACCTGGTAAATTGGGGAGTTGCCGGGGTTAAAATCAACTCCAAGACTTTCCATAATTTTTTCAAATGGGACTTCCTGATTTTTCTTTGCTGACTGGACATTTTCTTTGACATTTTTTAATAACGAGTTAAAAGTATCATCCTCTTTGAGCACAGTCTTTACCGGCAGTGTATTTGCCATACAGCCAATGATATCTTCTGTTCCGGGGTAAATGCGATTGGAAAACGGGCATCCGACTATTAATTCCTGTTTACCGGAATACTTGTATAATAAAATATTAAGTACAGACAGAAAGAACGGGCAGGCAATTTTACTTTCTTTTCGGATAATTGATTTTATTTTTTCTGAGGTCTTTTTGCTTATTTTAAAATTATAAACATCTCCGCGTAAGGACCACCTAACCGGCTTTTTAGTGTCATAATTTAGATCCAGTACTTCCTGAAAACCATTTAATTGATTTTTCCAGTATTCCAGTTTTCCCGTATGACTTTTTTGCTGTTCTTCTGTAAAATTAAACATTACCCAATCGGCATATTGCAGTCTGGGGGATTCAACATCCGTATATTTGCCTGCAATGTATCTTGAATAATACGAACCTAACTCTTTATTAAATATTATTAAAGAAGTCTGATCTGCAATTATGCTATGAGTGGACAAAAATAACTCAAACTCACCCTCAGCTAATTTTACAACTACAGATCGGATCAAAGGTCCGGTTTTAAGGTTGAATGGATTGCTCAGTTCGGTTTCAATAATTTGTTTTATTTTGGTTTCTTTTTTATCCCGATCATCATCGGACAAATTAAACAATGGAATGTCAATGGTCATAGACGTTTTAATAATTTGGAGCAATGAATTTTCCCTGTAGCCGAAACAAGTTCTGAGTGATTCATGCCTTTCAATAATCTTATTTAGTGCCCAGGAATAAGCGTCATAATTAAATTTTCCCTTAATCCTAAATCCATAAATTTTGTTAAATACTGATGAATCAGGATATAACTTATTCAGATCCCATATTTGTTTTTGAATCGGGGAAGCCGGAAAAACAAAGATATCGTCATCGTCAGTAACAATGTAATCTTTCAGTTCTATTCTACTTGATATATCCATGTTGTTCTCAATTAATTAAATATAATTTTGACTTAAACAAATTTCTTTGTGCTGGAGTTATGGACATTTTCTCTGAAGTATCTTTATTTTTTATTTCATAAATTAAAAATTCAACATTTTTAATTGTCGGTTCTTTAAATACTTTATTCAATGGCAATTCAATGTTAAAATAATGGTTGATAGTATTTATACTCCTTATTAAAAGTAGAGAGTGTCCTCCTAAATTAATAAAATCATCATGTATGTTAATATGATCAATATTTAACATCTCCTGCCAGAGATCAGCAATAAATGTCTGCGTTTCATTTAGAACAATAGCCTTACTCTTACCGTCAGAATCAGGGAATAATCTATTGGATTTTTCTTCTTTATCTTTAAAGTAGGAGTCTTTTGATTGATAGTTAAAAAAATCCAGTTTTACATTGTTAATTTCAAGAAAGAAGATTGCCCTGTTTATTGCAGAAATATCCGATATCTTTTCCTTGGCATACTTTAAAGAAGGATATGCCCGTAATTCATTAGAACTTTGCAGTGAAAGAAGAAAGTTTAATGAGCGGCCTGGTCCTATTTCCAGAAATATATTATCCTTATCATTTAAAAGGCTCTTAATACCCTTTTCAAACCTCATAGTTTTTACAAAATGCGTTACCCAATAATCACAGCTCAGGGCTTCCGAATCTTTTATCAGGCAACCGGTAACAGAAGAAATAAAAGGTATGTTCGGTTTATTATGCACAATATCCCGGATATCATACTTGTAATCAGACAACAGAGGCTCAAGTAGATGAGAATGCTCAGGCAGATTAAATTTTATCCTGACAGCTTCAATATCCTTTATTCTACAGGCATCCTGCAGAGAGTCAATTGCATCCTGGCTTCCGGATAAAACACACAAATTTGCAGCATTAACAGCAGCTAAAGATAAATCCTTACCTAAATATTCAGCAATTTCACTTTCACTTTTTGAAATACTAAGCATAGCTCCTTTAGGCATTCTACTTAATATTTTATTTTGCGCTATCAATAGTTTAAAGCTATCTTCAATACTAAATACACCTGATAAGCATGCGGCCACATATTCCCCTAAACTTTGCCCGATCATTGCGCTTGGGTTTACACCTAATGAGATCCAAAATCTGGCAAGTGAATATTCAATTATGAATACTGACAATATTGATTCTAATGGGCTTTCAAATGTTCTTGTTTTTTTATGCTGTGTTTTTGCCTCGGGATAAATAAATGCTTTTATGCTGATATTAAACTTTGATTCAAGGATATTAAAGCAATTATCAACTTCACTTTTAAATATTGGCTCTTTTTCATATAAGCCTCTTGCCATATTAGGAAATTGCACCCCCTCACCGGGGAACATAAACACAACTTTTTTTGGCATAGTGACTACATTCATTTTTTCCGGACAAGCGGGCTCGTCAGATGAAATAATATCTACATCAGTACGATCAGATATAATTCCACCCAAAGTTATATTCTTTTCAGTATCATTTTTCCCGCTAATGCCGTCCATAGTTGAATCTATAAATTGGTAGAATTCTTTAATCTGCTTTTTCATATCTTTTTCATCATGTAAAGCAGAATTGTAATTTAGATAATACTTATTATCTTTAGTTATGATTAGAGTAATTAATGGGCCTTCGATTTCCTCAAAGCATTTAATATCATCTATTTGGGCAATAACAACGGGGTACAAATATTCTGAAGTAAGCTCTTTTATTTCAGGATATCTTGCAAACACATCATTATAAAAAGTCTTTTTAGTAAGTGCATGCTCAATACTATTGTTAATATTATAGATTGTATCTTTTAGTATATTATTAGATTTAAGCATAATATTAACGGGAACAATTTGCGAAAACAACATACCCGTGCTATTTAATATTTTAGTCAGCTTAGTGTCATAAAGTCCGATACTCATTTTTTGTTTATTACATTTTTGTAACATAAAAAGAACAAATAAAGCACGCACCATACTGTTTTGAAATAAATTAGTTATATGATAAAACGAAGAAATAGTCTTATCGTCAAAACTCAGTGCAATTGTATTATAGGAATACTGTTTATCATTATAATATTTCTCACTGCACTCACTGCAATCAACATTGCTTAACTGATTTATCCAATATCCTTCATTTTTATTTATTGAAAAATCAAACTCAAGCAAGCTGGAAATAAAATGTTTGCTTATATATTGGAATTTGAAACCATGGACTATTCCGTACTTTCTGACCATCTCTTTTATTGGAACTATGTTCCCAAACAAATCACTTACTTGCTTAATAATTACATTATTTGTTTTTGTAGTTACTAAAATCCCGGAATCATCGGCATTGATAACCGTACCGCCATGCAATTCAGAAGTTTGAGAAGTAAAACCTATCTTTTTCACTATAAAGAAATCGTCTTCAATTTTTAATTTCGGTGCTGCAATACGATTTGGATACTTACCATGATCAAGAGAATTTATTAGTCTGACAATTTTTTCAGCAGAATCTTCCCAATTAATAACTCCTGCTAATAATGGCTTCTGATATCCGGAGACAAAAACTCTTTTCCCAAGATCTTGTCTCGTATAGGTTAAGCTGCCATTAATTATATCATTTATCAGACTATCAAAAGTAACTTTTGCTTCCGCATAACATTTTTCTAAAAGAGTTCCCGCTGTATCACTGCTTTTAATTGGAAAAATACTTTGTTTAAGGATATATTCGTCTTCAATTTTCTTACTAATAATCTGCCAGGTTATTCCATGCTCGCGCTCATTATTATTAAGTACCCAGAAAGAAATATTTGAGCCGGCATAATTCGGTAATATTCCACTATGAAGATGGACTGATGCTTTTGCAGGTAATACCCTTAACTTGAATGCAATGTCGATGATATTGGTGATACTAAACAGATAATCGAATTGATAATCCTTTAATTTTTCACTTAGTTTGTTGTCCTCCCGAATAAACGTAATGGATGAATCATCTGCCCACTGCTCAATCCTTTTGTTACATCCAGATATAGCAACAATTTCCCCACCACTTTTTTTAAAAATATTGGCACAGTCCAACACTATCTGCTCATTTCCAATGAACAAGCCTGTAATTTTATTAGTACTATTCAATATAACCTCTCACATAATTTTGAACAATAGATGCACTTTATTATGCAACTAAATGCCCGGTATATTTAGAGACACTCATTCTGCACTCCTTTAACCGAACGGCGGCGGCGGCTTTATAGTTTGGAAGAAGTTCGAAGCTAAATAACGACCAATTACGTCCTTCGTCTTCCGAGTTTTTAATTTTCACTAATTGGACTTCTTTTCCCGGAATTAGCGTAACTTCAAACTCTTTAAGAGAATAGTG
>JAUZPC010000237.1 GCA_030706105.1 Bacteroidota bacterium
ACATCTAAAGAACTTTTTCTTTTTACTTAGCGATCTGGGACTTTCGTCTAAATCAATTGCGCGGTATTTCTCATCGCTTAAAGGATTTTTCAAATATTTAAGCTCTAACAACTACATACAAAATAATCCTACTGCCAAATTGGAGCATCCCAAAATAACAAGAAAGTTGCCGTCAGTTTTATCCATTGAAGAAGTAAATAAGATATTGGAACTACCGGATATAGAAACAAAGCTTGGGCTCAGGGATAAGGCGCTTTTAGAAACTGCATATGCCTGCGGTACAAGAGTCTCTGAGTTGATAAATATTAAAATAAGCGATTTGTATCTACAAGAAGAAATTGTGAGAGTTTTTGGTAAGGGCAGCAAAGAAAGAGTAATACCAATAGGGTCAAGTGCTCAGTTCTGGATTAAGGAGTACCTGACTAAATCACGCATATTGCTGGAAAAAAGACTTACAAGCGGTAATTATTTATTCCTCAATTTCAGAGGGTCAAAGTTAAGCAGAATGGGAGTATGGAAGTTATTTAAATATTATGCAACTGCGGCTGAAATTACCACCGATGTTCACCCCCATACATTCAGGCATTCATTTGCAACGCATTTGCTTGAGGGGGGAGCTGATCTTAGGGCAGTTCAGGAAATGCTGGGCCATGTGGATATTTCAACTACTCAAATTTATACACACATTGATATTGATTTTGTTAAAGAAGAGCACAGACAATATCACCCAAGAGGTTAAATGAAAATATATTATAACATAAGTATTTTAATATTTATAGCAGTTCTTTGTCTTGCAGGCTGCTCAAAAAAAAGCGGAGAAGGCAATCCTGAGTTACAGAGCCAAAAAGTATCTTTCTTTTATTCCGGTACAGATACAGAAGGACATTCTGTCCTTTATAAGTATAATATCGGGCAAAAGAAAGCCGTTCCTTATTTTATTTTTAAAAATGAACGACTGATTTCATTGTCGTTTTCTAAAGATTATGAAACAGGTTTTGCACTTACAGCCGAAGACGTAAATACCGGCAGGGAGAACCCATCTATAAGCGGCATAAAGATATATTATATTGTTGCAGATTCATTAGCTCCGGTATCTATGCAAAAATTAGGAAATGCATTGCAGCTCTTTATGCTAAGAACACCTGAGGATAATTTACAGCTGATTAAGCAGCTGATAGATCCATCAATAACAAACTATCTGAAACAAACGACCATCGTATATAATAATTTTGGCAAGGAAGTGTTCAATAAAACCACTACGTACGATATTACAAAAGAGGGGATGCCGGTTCCGCCAGAGAAGCAAATAAAAACAACATCTCCTGATAATAAGTATGCTATTTTCTTTAGCGGCAGCGATAAAAAGAAGCTTGCAATTAAAAATGTTATTGAGGGCGAGAAAAAATTAATAACAAATTTGGAGTCGGAATTTATTAAGGCTGAATGGTCAAGCGATAACAAATATTTAGCTTTTTCTGCCGGGGATATAAGCACCCCAAATTATAAAACCTCTATCTATATCTATTCCATTATAAAAGGAAATATTTTAGATACGCTCAAAATCGATAAACTTGTAAACTATTCTATTTGCAGAGACTATCTTATTTTTTCGGAAATAAAAAAAGGGAAGTCCGTAATATCGATTTTAGATCTAAATAATCCACAAATGGTGCAGCATGTTAACGGAACATTATAAGAACCATATTTTTTACTCTTTCTCCTTAAGAGATTGTGTGAAAATCAGGAACAATAATGGCAGGTCCCCGGAAATATTGGAATAATTGCATATAATGCAGCTCATATAAGCAGTATCCCCCATATTCCCTGTGCGAAGGGGACAGAGGGCGATTCGTGCAGTTTACAGGTAGGTACTGAAATATTTAATTTACCCAACCTTTTAATGGTTGAGATAGTCTAAGAAGTAAGAGTTAAGGAAAATAAATGGCGCAAGACGAAATATCTTTGATAAAGATAGCTCAACAAGGTGATGCTAAAGCCTTTGAGGAGTTAGTCAACCGGTATGACCGGAATGTGCTAACTATTGCCTTAAAATACTTTAATAATGAAGATGATGCAAAAGATGTTTATCAGGAAGTATTTATAAGAGTATTTAACAGCATAAAAGGTTTTAAGTTCCAAAGTTCATTCTCAACCTGGCTTTATAGGATTACAGTTAACGTTTGTATAACAATGGCAACTAAAGCCGGAAGACATGAATTTGTTCCTGTTACGAAAAAATTTGATGACCAGGAAAATGAAGAAGAAATTTTAACTTCAAATGAACTTTCGCCAGATGGTTTTGCATTAAATAATGAAAAAGGTATAGCAATAAATAATGCGCTGGAAAAGTTACCCCCTAAACAAAGAATCTGTTTTGTGCTGAAGTATTTTGAAGGATATAAAATTATTGAAATAGCTGAAATGCTAAAGTGCAAAGATGGAACGGTTAAAAAATATTTATTCGATGCTCAAAATAAAATGCGTTATTTGCTTAAAGACTATGCAGTAGAGGCGGCAAAATGAAACATACAGAATATGAAGAATTTATACAGCTCTATTTGATGGACGAACTGGAGGATGATAAGAAGATAATTCTTCTAAACCATCTTAAGGAGTGTAAGGAGTGTACGGCAGTTCTGCAGGAGAACAATAATCTTATTGCTTTATATAATGTTAATAAGCTAGTGACTCCAAGTGACACATTACTTAATACAGCCCGGCTGGAACTGAAAACCAGAATAAGAATGGAGCAGTCGCGGAAATCTTTTGTCTCCGGTTTGGCCGCTGCTTTGAACAATATTTTCATCAGAAATTATAAAATTACCCTGGGCTATGCTTTTACTTTAATGGCAGGTTTGATAGTAGGTACCTATTTGCTTAAGCCGCAGGTAATTATTAAGACTATTACTGAATATGCAAAGAGTGATACCCCCACAGTAATAGTGCAAAAAGAGTCTGCGCAAAGTAATCCTTTGCAGCAAAATGATAAAAACAGTTATAAGCTTAAAAATTCATTTGCAAATACCGAAAGCAGAGGCGTACCTGACTCAATAAAGGCAAACGTGGCTTCCGGCCTGAAGACAGATGAAAAAATGAAAAATTTGTTTACTTACACCCTGCTGAATTCCCAGAATGCCGGACAAAAGCTGAATACAATAAATATGATAAGCAATAATTTTAACGGGCTGGATACTGATGTGGAAGATGCCATAATTTCAGTGGCAAAGAATGACGAGAATCCCGGTGTAAGAAAAGAAGCTCTGGATTTACTTAGAAAATATAAATATGATGATGAAGTAAAAAAGGCTTTGTTCTTTGTCCTTAAAAATGACAGTGTCTCGGGGTTGCGAATAGCTGCTATGCTGATGCTTGCAGAAGGAAGCCGTAATGGCGGCCGGTTCAGTGACTTAGAGCTTAATGTCTTAAGAGAGAAAACAACAAAGGATAACAACAGCTATGTTAGGATGCAAGCCTTAGCAGTCTTAAAGGAGTATAAATAAAATGACCAGATATATACTGATTGCACTGATTTTAATATCATGTGCTTTAATGTTTGGACAAGAAAAGGAGTCTCGCCTTGCGGTTAAAAAGGGAGGGAGCCTGACTGTTAAAATAACGGCCGGAGATATTCATCTGGAAACCTGGGAGAAAGATGAATTCTTGATACGCTATGATGAAGAGCTTAAAATAAGAATAGAAAAAACCGGGAATGTTATTACCATAACAACTTCAAATAGTGAAGGCGAAGATTTGTATATCAAAGTCCCATCGGAATTCTCTCTGGACATAAATACTATGGGCGGCGATATAACGCTTCTTAATGATATCAAAGGCAAAATTGATCTTGTCTCTTCCGGAGGAGATATACATGCAGGGAATATTTCCGGTCAGGTGACTATTGCAACCGGAGGTGGTAATGTTTCGGTTAGCAATATAAAAGGTAAAGCTGTCTTAACAAGTGCGGGCGGGGACATGCATTTCGGTGAAATTAATGGTCAGCTTAAGGTGACAACCGCAGGAGGAAATGTTTCAGGTGGTTCAGTAACAGGTCCAATCGTTATAGCTACAGCCGGCGGGAGTATTGAAATTAAAAATTTACTCGGGATGGCAGATGTCGTTTCAGGCGGCGGTGATATTACAATCGGGAATAGCTCGGATAAAATAGTGGCAAAAACGGGCGGCGGAGATGTGAACGTTAAGTCTATTGCCGGTGAAGGTATAATTACAAGTGAAAGTGGTAATCTTACTATTAAAAAATTGACCGGTTCCGTAAAAGCTAAGACAAACGGGGGTGAAATTCAAATTGGTGTAAGCTCTGATTACAAAGGGAACTCTGAGATAATGACAGGTTCGGGGAATGTAAAATTGGAGATAAATGAGAATGCTAATGTTAAGATAATTACAAAAATTGCCGGTGAAGATATATCACCGGACAGAATGTCCGATTATATCCGTTCAGATTTTAAGGGGCCGTTATCCGTAAACGTTAATGGATCATTTGCCGAGACGGTTCATAATATTAACAGAGCTGACAATACTATCAAAATAAAAATAACAAACGGACAAGTGTATCTGAAGAAAACAAAGTAGGTAGAGTTAAGGTAGTGAGACGTGAAAAATTGAACCGATGTTCTGCTGAACGAAATTGTATAATACTAAGAAGCTCTGCTGCGTAAATAACAGCAGAGCTTTGTTAGTTTAAATACTCTTAAGATTTTAATCCTTTATGCAGCGGACCGACAATCCATCAATTTTATTTACTTCACTGCTGCCGGCAGTTTCATTTCCGTTAGCAAGGAAAATATACCAGCCTTTTTCCTCTGCCATGTCTTCTGATGCCCAGAACGTTGCGCAATAATAAGATTTGCCGCGTTCTCCTATATAATCAAATGTGCCGTCGTTGTAGCGGAAACCGCCCGGAAGGGCATTAAATAAACTATTTCCAGACGTTTTTACTTCTTTGAACCAGCTATCAACTTGTTTCATCTTTTCGCCTGCGGCAGAT
>JAUZPC010000238.1 GCA_030706105.1 Bacteroidota bacterium
AAATATAATGAATATCTTAGTGAGTTGTTTTTGGGGACAGTAATGATAAACAAGGTTTGACAAATTTTCTTCTGACTTGTCAAACCCTGCTTAATTTTTCTAAATTGGGAGATGAAGTATTAAAGCTTTATTAATATGAAATATCAACTACTTTAATAATTTCAGCATCAGGGTCTTCTTTTTTGATGTACTTTACAAAGGTAGCGTTGATATATTTTTTATGTGTCTTCTCAAACTCCTTTACAAGTTCCTCAAGTTTTTTTCTGGTCAGTGAACTTTTAATAAAGCTGAATTCTTCTTTATCATCATATATGCGATAGTAGAAAAACTTATTTTCTTCCATATTTTTACCTTTTAGTTGGCTATATAATAAAGGGGCAGCCTGCATAGCCGCCCCATTGTTTATTTTTTATAATATTTTTTCTGCATGTATAAGATCTGAGAAAATTTCGCTCTTAATATTTTCAGCATTTCTGCGTGCATTTGCAAGCGAGTTAAGGACATATCTGTTTGCAACAAATACTTTTGTCTGCTCTTTCTCTGATTCTTCCAATAACAAATATCCAATTACAAGATAGCTGTAAAGTTCAACTAAATCTTTAGCTGCAACATCCTGGAAATTAGCATCTTTCTTATCCATTACATACTTAAGACAATCTTTAAAGATCACTCTAATTTCTTTTAGAATATCCGCCAACTTATTTAAGCCGCCTTTATATTCTTTTTTCTCATATTTATCAAATTCAGAGCCCAGTACATCATTAACAACACCACCGTATGAAGCAACTATCTGTAGTTGTGAAGTACCCTCATAGATATTGGTAATACGTGCATCTCTTGCAAGACGCTCAACTTTGAACTCCTTCATGTAGCCGGTGCCGCCGTGTATCTGAATTGCGTCATAGGTAACTTTATTGGCACCTTCGGTAAGAACATATTTAGCAAAAGGAGTTAACAAATTAGCAATTTTAGATGCGTGTTTTAGCTTTGCAGTTAATTCGCCGGCCGGCTTACCTTCCTGCTTAAACTTTTCAATTTGTTCTTCAAGCTTTTCTTTTACATCCACAGATTTAGCTGCTGCATAGAATAATGAGCGATTACTCTCAAGCATTACCCTCATATCAATTAGCATATTAGCAACAACAGGTATATCAATAATAGCTTTACCAAATTGTTCTCTTTCTCTGGCGTATTTTAATGCTTCTTCGTAAGCAGCCTGAGAAATTCCCAATGCCTGTGCCGATACACCCATACGTGCACGGAACATCAGATCAAGAACATATTTAATTAATCCATATTTCCTTTGGCCGACTAACTCAGCGGGGGTATCATTAAACTGCAGCTCACACGTTGGTGAGCCATGGATTCCAAGCTTGTTCTCAATACGTCTTACTTTAACTGTCTTGTCTCCATAACACACAAACATAGAAAGACCGCGTCCGTCTTTTGTTCCTGCTTCTGATCTTGCAAGCACTAAAAGCACATCGCCATTTCCGTTTGTAATAAATCTTTTGCAACCTTTAAGGAACCATTTACCCTCAGCATTCTGATATGCATGCAATTTAACTGCCTGCAAATCACTCCCGGCATCAGGTTCGGTTAAAGCCATAGCGCCTGTATGTTCACCTGAACAGAATTTAGGCAAATACTTTTCTCTTTGCTCCTCAGTACCAAATTTCTTGATACTATCGGCAATATCCTGTAAACCAAAGATATTCATAAGAGAGGCATCGGCACGGGCAACAATCTCAATAGCCATAACATATATGGAAAATGGGAAGTTTAACCCGCCATACTTGTGCGGCAGAATTAAACCCATCAAATCTGCCTGAGAAAGTTCTTTCAAATTTTCCTGCGTACCTTTAGCATACTGAACTTTTCCATCAATTAAATGAGCACCTTCAAGATCAACATCAGCAGCTCTATCAGCCATATGGTTTCCTGCAAGATCACCTATAACCTCAAGTACCTTGCGGTAGTTCTCCATTGCATCTTCATAATTTATAGGGGCATAGTTATATAACTTAGAATCTTCATAGTTATTTTCAGCGATATCAACAATCTCTTTTATGTGTAAATTTTCAAAATGAAACTTAATATCTCTATTATCCAAAAAATAATTCGGCATATTTACATCCTACTTCAATTTATTTTTAAATACTTCAATAAATACCGGAATAACATCCATTGCATCTCCAACAATACCATAATGCGCAACATCAAAAATTGGTGCATCGGGATCATTATTTATTGCTATAATTTTGTTAGACTCCTGCATACCGGCACGATGCTGAATGGCACCGGAAATACCGACAGCAATATATAACTTAGGCCTTACAGTAACACCAGTCTGACCGACTTGCCTGTCCGGGGTAACAAAGCCGGCATCAACAGCAGCACGGCTGCCTGCAACATCCGCACCAATAACTTTAGCAAGCTCAATAACCTGATTAAAATTTTCCTTTGTTCCTAATCCATAACCGCCTGCTACAATAATAGGAGCATTTTTAAGGTTTACTTTAGAGCCTTCCATATGCTGCTCAATTATTTTTACCAATTCATCCATGGGATCAGGGATATAAGGAATTTCCGTAATTTTTACATCATGAGGATATGCAATAGGAGCCATTTCCATAACGCCTTCTCTAACAGTTGCCATCTGAGTAGGATTATCAGGGGTGATAATTGTTGCGATAATGTTACCACCAAAAGCCGGCCTTATTTGCAGTAATAATTTTTCATAATTCTGTTTAAGGTAAGTTACATCGGATATTTGAAGATCAGTACAATCAGCAGTTAAACCGCTTTTAGTACTTGAAGCAACACGTGGAGCTAAGTCCCTGCCAATAATTGTTGCGCCAAACAATACTATTCGCGGTGTATATTCCTTAATCATTTTATCCAGAATTCGCGCATATGGAACCGTTAAATAATCTTTTAAAGCAGGATTATCAATTAATAAGGCTTCATCGGTACCATATCCGAAAACCTGAGTAGCCAGATGTTTTACATTACTGCCAATAATAACAGCTTTCAGAGTTCCATTCATAGAATCAGCCAGTTTTCTGCCTTTTGAGAGTAATTCATAACTTACATCAGCAGCATGCCCGTTTCTTTGTTCAATAAATACCCAGACATCATTTGTAATATTTTTCATATATAATTCCTTATCCAAAAATATGGTCTATCATTAATTGATCAATAAGCGAACCTATTCCTGCTTTAGTAGGCTCAATATTCACATGGTTACCGCCGCCTAAAACTACTGATTCAACTTTGTAAACTTTTGTAGGAGAACCTTTAATACCTATTCTTTCCAGATCTACGGTCATTTCGTCAGTTGTGATAGTAGGGATAAATAGATTACGAGAAGTGTATTCATCAACTAATTTGTCAACATACAGCAATGAGTTGCCTTCAGCCAATTTTTCCAACTCAACTAAAGAACTCGCGTTTTTATAAGCCATTACTCTTTTAGCGCTAAACGGACGAGGTTCAACAGCATCCTTTAACACTGTAATTAAAACAGGTAACTGAGCTTCAAGGATTTCATGCCCACCGTCAATTTTATGTTTAACAGTAACCTTATTTTCTTTTATATCAATTATTTCTTCAGCATAAGTAATCTGAGGCATATTCAATTTTTCAGCAGTCTGAGGTCCTACCTGTGCAGTATCACCATCAATGGCTTGTCTTCCTGCAAACACAAAGTCAAAACTTCCTATTTTTTTAATAGCCTCACTCAGCACATAAGAAGTAGCTAAAGTGTCTGCACCGGCAAATTTCCGGTCACTTATTAAATAAGCTTCATCAGCCCCCATAAATAAACTTTCTCTCAATATATCCGAAGCTCTTAACGGTCCCATTGTAACAACTGTAACTTTACCGCCAAATCTCTCTTTAATTTGAAGTGCTAATTCTAATGCGGATTTATCTTCATGATTAAAAATAGCCGGAAGCAGGGCTCTGTTTACAGTGCCGTCATCCTTCATTACTTTGCCCGATATGTTTGAAGTATCCGGGACTTGCTTAACTAATACTATCGAATTGTACATACAACTCCTGATTATTGTGCATTATTGCAATATTATTACTTTAAATTCTTTTTTTCGGCTTCAACGTTTTTCAATTGCTAAAACATAAGTCTTAGATTTATTTGAAAATTTAACCGGTTTGCAAATTTTAGAGGATACCGGAAAGTGAAAATGTTGAAAAATTTAAAGAGTAAATTTAATATTTTAAGGTAAGACTAACAAGAGCAAATATTGAAGTTATAAAGTTTATAAAGTTTGTAAAGTTTGTAAAGTTATAAAGTTATAAAGTTTGTAAAGTTGAAAGTTATGAAGTTGGAAATTGTGAAGTTGAAAGTTGAAAGTTTTTAAAGTTATACAGTTTGTAACGTTAATAGTATTCCGGAAATAATATGACTTATAAAAAAAGGAACTCCGCTGCTTAATAATACAAACAGCGGAGTTTAATAGAATTATTCTCAAAAAAGAGCAGAGATGTAACTAAGCTTTATCTAAAAGATTTGCTCTGAAATATTCTCTTCTCATCTGAGCAATTGTATCCATAGATATGCCTTTTGGGCATTCTGCAGAGCAAGCTTCAGTATTGGTACATGCGCCAAATCCTTCTTTTTCCATTTGAGCAAGCATCGATAAAGCTCTTTCTTTACGCTCAACTTTACCCTGTGGCAACCTGGCTAAATGTGAGATTTTTGCGGACATAAACAACGTCGCAGAAGCATTCTTGCAGGCAGCTACACATGCACCGCATCCGATACACTCTGCTGCATCCAATGCCCACTCCTGATCTTCTTTAGGAATTGGAATTGCATTTGCATCAGGAGTTCCACCGGAGTTAGCGGAAATAAATCCTCCCTTAGATATTATTCTGTCCAAAGCACTTTTATCAACTACAAGGTCTTTCAAAATCGGGAAAGCATTTGCTCTGAATGGCTCTACAACAATTGTCTCGCCTTCTACA
>JAUZPC010000239.1 GCA_030706105.1 Bacteroidota bacterium
GGTATTGTATGATGAAGGAACTAATTTTCCCTAAAATTTATAAACATGAACACGAACCAATAAAAAATGTAAATGAGGTAATAGAAGAGTCCTCAACCTATGGGCAGCGCGTTGTTGATAATGTAGTAAGTGTTGTCGGTTCATGGAAATTTATTATTATTCAGTCCTGCATTTTAACGGCATGGGTTGTGTTAAACGTTGTTGCCTTTATTTCGCATTGGGATCCATATCCCTTTATCCTTATGAACTTAGCACTTTCTTTACAAGCAGCGTACACCGCCCCTATAATTATGATGAGTCAGAACAGACAAAGTTATCGTGATAGAATAGATGCCCATTTGGATTATAAAATAAACCAAAAAGCTGAAGAAGAGAACAGAGTTATTATTGAGCATCTTGAAGCTCAGAATTTAGCCCTGACTGAGATATTGAAAAATGTAATTAATAACTCTAATAATAACAAAGAATAAATAACGGTAGAATCCAGAAGCAGGCTTTACAGCATTTATCTTTGTAGTTTTATATAGTCCTTTATAATAAAAGACAACAAAAAAGCCGGCTTAAAACAAACCGGCTTTTTAAAAGAAGAATATTTAATTAACTAAACAACTAAGTTTTTCAACTTTTCATAATCTAATATTTTAAGTTTAGACCCATGAAGTTCTAAAATACCTTTATTGCATAATCCCTGCATAATTCGGCTGACTGTTTCTCTTGAAGTGGAAGCAAGGTTAGCAATATCGTGTCTTAGAGGGAGTTTATCAATAACAATTTGTCCGTTATTAACCTTGCCCAATTCATCTCCAAGCTGCAATAGTACGGCAGCTATTCTGCCTACAGCATCTTTTAGAGTGAGAATTTTTATTTTCATATCGGCATCGCGAATACGCTTTGATAATTCCTTTAATAAGGTCAGACAAACTTTCGGTTGTTTGTAAAGAAGATTGTTAAATTCTTCCCGTTTTATCAAAAACAAATCAGAATCTTCCAGAGCAATTACGTTGGCAGAACGTGAGAAACCGTCAAGTATTGACATTTCACCAAAGAAATTAGACTGCTGAAGGATAGCTAAAATAATTTCCCGTCCTTCATTGTTGATGCGAGAAATTTTAACGCTGCCTGTAGCAATAACGAAAAACATATTGCCGGGTTCTTTCTCCTGCATAATCATAGAGTCTTTCTTGAAAGACTTTCTTATGCCAATGTCTGTTAACCATTCTAATGTTTCATCGTCCAATTCAGAGAAAATGGGTACATGTTTAAGGAAAATTGAATCGGAATCTATATCAATCTTTTCTATAATCGCCATAATTACTCCACACGTAAACTAAGCGTTAAGCTTAATTCATGCATTTTTTTCACAAATTTTATGTTTAGATATTTTTATTCAAATTGTATAATTTAAAGATAACTTAAGTAAAGTATCAAAAACAAGTGATTTTAAGAAAAATATTCAGTTTCTTTATAAAAAATTGAGAGCTATTTTCAGTAAAAAAAGGCCAAATATGTGCCATTTTGCAAAGAAATAGAGTCTCACATTGCATTTAATATTTATTGTTTTTGGAAAGCAATAATGCCTGTGTTTGGGCAAATCCAATAGTTAGTGAAATAATAAATATAAAAGCAAAAGCGGCCATAATACTATTTAGCGTTGCCGCAGCCTTTCCTGAAGCTGAAGCCCAAATTTTAATTCCAAAGCCGCCCAGCAGAAAGTACAAAGGCAGATTTAACATGAAAAGAACAAATGGCCTCATCTTGACGGAAATTAAAATTACTAAAGGAGGAATAAGTGATAAACCAATATTAAAGGGCAATGAAATTGGATCATACAGTTTGTCTAAATAATCAGGAACTATTTTAATTAATACGAAGGACAATGTCATAAAAATAAATGCTGAATTGATATTCCTGAGCTGTTTAAATCGTCCGAAAAATATCAGCTGAAAAAAGCAAAGTATATTAGTATTTAACAAGGCTTTTTGAAAATATAGCGGATCTTTTAATTGGCTATATATACTTGCGGCACCTTCTTTTGGTATAAAGAAATTTATTAAGTAAGGTGATAAATAAATAATAAAATAAAGAAATATCATAAACAAATAACTGAATATAAATTTTGAATTGTTTATAGGCTCTTCACCAATATATTCTCTAATTATTTTTGGAACGGGCACGGTTCTGATAATCTGAGGCCTTTCAGTATTATCGTCAAGATTACTAAGACATTCTGAACATTCTTGAATTCTTTGAGCTCTGTCTTTGATAAGCATTTCAAAGAGAAGATTCACGGTTTTTTCCGATATATGGGGATAATAATCTCTTGGATCCTTTATCGGGCCGTCGGTTATGTTCTGCATCAGGATAAAATCACTTGCATCGGTAGAGTCAAAAGGGAGTTTTCCGGAAAGCATTTCAAAGAACGTAACCCCAAGACTGTAAATATCGCTTCTATGGTCAACGTCTTTATGGCCCAAAACCTGTTCCGGGGACATATAAAAAATTGTTCCAAGTTTTGTTCCGGTCTTGGTTAAATTCCGGTCGCCCAGAATTTTAGCAATGCCGAAATCCATAATTTTAACATTATCGTTTTTGTCAATTATAATGTTGCTTGGTTTAATATCACGATGAATAATACCCTTTGAATGGGCATAGTTGAGCCCTTCGAGTATCTGCTTAAGAATGTTTTTGCTGCGGGCTTCGGGAATCGGTCCTATTCTTTTAATTAGGGACTTAAGAGTTTCACCTTCGGCATATTCCATAGCAATGCAGTATTTATCATCCTCAACAAAATAATTATAGAGGGTAACAATATTGGGATGAGATAAAGCAGACTGAGCCCTAGCTTCTTGTTTGAATCTTTTAACAAGATGCTCATCTTTGGCGAGGATAGGGTTAAGAACTTTTATAGCGACTTTCCGCTCAAGGTTATCTTTTGCAAGATAAACATCACCCATTCCGCCTTCGCCGATTTTATCAATTATTACATAGTCGCGTATTTTTGTTGGTTCCATAATATCTTAAAGTTGTTCACTGCCAAAAAAATATAAATTATACTATCGTTTCTTGAATTCAGAAAAATTTCTTAAAATGAAATAAGATAAATTACCGACAATAATAGTAGCCAAACATCCAATGAAAGTATGCCACGTGTAGTCAATTTTTGTAAAATAAATTATAGCAATCATAGTAAGAAGGCCGGCTATAAAACCGATATAAGCATCTACCATCCTTGTATGCTTGAATATTAAACCTAAAAAGAAAGTGCCCAGCAGGCCGCCGTAAGTAAAAGAGGCAATCTTTAATCCAAGTTCAACAACGGGGCTCTTAGTATCGGTAAAGAGCATGGCTCCACCAATAAGAACAACACCCCATAATAATGTAAATAACCGGGAATAAAGCATTTCTTTTGAACCGGTAATATTTTTAAATTTAAATAAATCAAGATAAGTTGAAGAAGCCAGAGAGCTGATTGATGAAGAAAGCGTGCCCATAGCAGAAGCAAGCACTCCGGCAATTACAATTCCTGCAATTCCGTGAGGTAAATTTTCAATGATGAATTTAGGGAATATTTCATCTGAGGATTTAAGCCCTAAGCTTGCAAACGGTACGCCCTTGTAAAATGCGTAGAGGCATAAACCTAACACTAAAAAGAAAGCAAACTGAATAAGAATGAAAGAAGCATCCAGCATTAATGCTTTTTGGCTTTCCTTTTTAGATTTACAGCCGAGCAGCCGCTGAACTAATAGTTGATCTGTACCGTGCGACGCCATGGTTAGAAAAGTACCGCCAAGTATTCCGCCAATAATAGTATATGGGGAAGCTAAAAACGACCAAAAGCTGTCTCCAAGGTTAAAATTTAAAATTGCAAATTTGTTTTGTCCATTTGAATAAGCAAAAGAAGTTACATCACCCCAGCCGTTAGGCAAAGCATGCATCATTACAATCATAGAAATAACAGCTCCGCCTAAATATATAAACATTTGAACAACATCCATGGCAACAACTGCCTTTAAGCCGCCCACAAAGGTATAGACTAACGTAAAAAGGCCTATGACCAAAATACAAACCGGATAACTCCACCCGGTAATAATATGAACAGGTATGGCTGTGGCAAAAAGCCTGACGCCGGAGGCCAAAACTCTTGTTACAATAAAGACGGTAGATGTAAATTTTCTAAGAGAGAGGCCAAATCTTTTGCCTAAAAAATCATATGCGGTTTCTAAATTTCCTTTGTAATATGCCGGAATAAAGATTACACTAACCAGAAGCCTGCCAATAAAATAACCAAAAACAAGCTGGAGAAAAAACATGTTGGATTTGTAAGCAAGGCCGGGGATGCTTATAAAAGTTAAAGTACTTGTTTCACTGGCAACAATAGAAAAGCCGACAGACCACCAGGACATTTCCTTTCCGCCCAAAAAATAATCCTTTGCATTCTTTTGTTTTCCCCCGATATAAATTCCAATTATTGTAACCCCTAATAAGTATAAAAAGATAATCGCGTAATCAACAAGTAAACCAGATTCCAAAATGAGCTCCTATTTAATCTTCATTTAATTCGTAAACAGCCTGTTCAACTGAATCGCAGACAGGAAGGACTTTATCAAGCTGAGTAATTCTAATTAAGGAATGAACTTTTTCAGAAGGGGCTGCTATCCTCATTTTTCCATTTACGGCATTAACAAGTCTGTTTGCAACCAAAATTGAGCTTAAACCTGAGCTGTCGCAAGATTCAACGTGGCTTAAGTCAATAATTAATTTAGTAATTCCTTCTACCTTAAGCATAAGGGTAAACTCACCCTTAACTAAACCTGAGATGTTTGTATCAAGCCTTCTTTCGTTTAGCTTAAAAATAGTAATATCATCAATTTTTTTGGTTTCGAAGTTCATAATTATTCCTAAAACATTTGTAGGCAATTTACTAAATTTTTATAAGAAACATCAGCATCTTCCGAACTATTTATCATTTGAAAGTTATAATA
>JAUZPC010000024.1 GCA_030706105.1 Bacteroidota bacterium
TCTACAGGTAAAGGACTGTTTTTATCACCAACTGTGTAGGTAACACTACTTGAATTAACAACTGAAGCAGGCAGAGTTGATGACAAGCTATAACTATCACCGCTCAATGTAGCAGCTAAACCATTCTGGTCATTCATAAAAATAAAATGTGGTGCCAATGGATAATATTCAAAAATTATCGCATTACTCATCTGCATACCGGCAGCTTCATTTGCCAGCCAGTTAAGTGTTATACCGCCATTATAAGTAATGTTTGAACCATTTAAATTCCAATATCTTTTAATACTACTATTGCCGCCAACAGTCTGAGCTTGGCCGGTAACTCTTGTAGCCAATATAGACGTTCCGGAAATTGCACCATCAGTAACGAGACCTAAGTAATTCCCGGCACCAGGATTAGTCCCAATATTTTGTCTCAAATTACCAATTAAATAGTGGCTTGAGCTCTCATTAAGGACATTAGTTATTCCGGTAACAGTAACTCCATATAGTGATGTTGTATTTAAGTTCCCAGCAACAAAAGTCAATGTTCCAGTTAAGTCAACATCTTTATTTAATGTAACACCGGAAGTATTATTAATAAGAATATTTGCAGGGATATTTGTCAATTCTGATCCGGTAGTCTGAGCATTTGTACCAGTATAAGCCAATGTGCAAGATCCAAAATAATTCAATGCTCCGCTTAAAGTAGCTGTCCCGCCAAGGAAAGCTATACTATTATTCACATTTAATCCGCCGGTAGTTTTTACTCCGGATCCTTCAAAATATATATTATTATAATCCAGAATATTTGAAATAGTCTGGTCGCCGGCAGCTGAGAAATGGACGTCGCCACTCATTATGATAGAGTTATTAAGGCCGCTGTATGTATTGAATGGAGTTGCACCTGTTAAATATAATTTACTACCAGCTAATAATGTAAAGCTTGCACCGTTAGGAGCTACAACGCTTGGTTTAAAATTAATTGCAGGTACATTTAAAGTAGCTCCATTTTTTACCAAAAAAGAAACATGCCCAGGATTTGTTGTATTATCAGAGAAGACATCAATATATTTAGCAACATTAACAATACCTGCTGCGTTTATAGTTAAACTACCTGTACCACCCGAAGCAGCACCTAGATTATCAATTGAGATGTAACCCGAAGTGACATCTACTGTATTATTAACGGTTACATTAAAGATTCCGCCATTTTTAAATGAATTCAATGCATTAGAAGTTGTTCTTAATACAATGTTCATACTCAAGGTTAAGTTTGTAGTAGGAGCAACAATCGTGTTTTTCTTAAAAGCGAATACATCAAAAGTACCGGATCCTGAAATTGATTGGTCAGCTCCATCAAAATTAAATGTTAAACGGTCCAATTGTCCACCTAGTCCTATTGTCCCATCACAAGCAATATTACCAGTAACATTAACTGTAGCATTTGTAGTTAAGCCGCCAAATCCTCTTGACAAAGAAGCACCAGCGTCAACTGTTATATTATGGACGGTTACTGCAGAAACGTCTATTACGCAGTCATAACCGGATGGAATATAAATGTCGTCACCGGAAGATGGTACTGAAGCTGTACTCCAGTTAGCTCCGTCACTCCAGCTATTTCCATCACCACCGCCTGTAAAAGTAGTTTGGGCATTTAATCCTACTGCGCCCAAAAACACGAACACAAAAAGTAACATTAACTTCTTCATAATTCCCTCATGAATTTATTTTATTTTGTTGTTGTTTCTCAAAAAAAGCATAAGCACCATCAGATTTTCAAGATATTTGTTAAATATTTGGAAAATCTGATTTTACGCTCTTAACTTACATTAATTTTTTAATTTATCCAAATTAATTCTTTAAAATATATAAATATTAACTCTATTAGTGTATCTGCCATAACATTTTAATACTCCATACTTTAGGAAAAGTAAGAAATTTGCTTCTTAGAATTGAAAATAATCACAGTGTAAAGTTTACTTAAATGTAAAACGAGTAAAATATATTTTTGGCATGTATATTGTCGAAAGTTTTACAAGAAAAATTTAGTTAATAACTATATAAAGAAATAATATATGATACGCGGAAAAGTAACCATCAACAGCAGCACTTGCAAAGGATGTGAACTTTGTATAGCAGCTTGCCCGCAAGAAAGTCTTGCACTTTCAAAACAAATTAACCTAGCAGGCTATAGATATGCCGAATTAGCCAAAGATAACTGTACCGGCTGCATCAATTGCGCTTTAGTGTGCCCTGAAGCTGCCATCACTGTTTATCGTCAGCAAAAAGCAAAAAAATCTGTAACCACAATAGGCGAATAATAATTTAAAGGTTTATAAATGGAAAAAATTAACTATAAAAGAAGCGAACCCAGACTGATGAAGGGTAACGAAGCTTTGGCAGAATCAGCCATCCGGGCTGATTTGGATGCCTATTTCGGATATCCTATAACTCCTCAATCTGAAATCTTGGAATATTTCGAAGAACAAATTCCAATACGTCACGGAAAAGTATTACAAGCAGAAAGCGAAGTAGCATCTATAAATATGGTATATGGTGCTGCAGGCGCAGGCGCACGCGTTATGACTTCATCTTCCAGCCCTGGGGTTAGCTTGATGCAGGAAGGCATTTCTTACATTGCTTCAGCTCAATTGCCCTGTTTAGTTGTGAACGTTGTTCGCGGAGGCCCGGGACTTGGTACTATTCAACCTTCTCAAGGCGATTACTTCCAGGCCGTTAAGGGCGGAGGTCATGGTGATTATCATCTTATCGTCTTAGCTCCTGCTACAGTTCAGGAGATGGCTGATTTCGTTTTTGACGCTTTCAGACTTGCAGAAGAATACCGCTGTCCTGCAATGATTCTATCAGATGGTGCTCTTGGTCAAATGATGGAAAAAGTTGAATTGATAGAAGAAGGTCAGTTCCCAAAAAGAAATTTCTCTTGGGCTACTACCGGCAAACCTGCAACCAGAGAAAGAAATATTATTACTTCATTGTTTATTGAGCCTGAAAAAATGGAAGGAATAAACTATGACTTGCAGGCAAAATATGCTAAAATTCAGAAAAATGAAGTCAGATATGAATTGGTTGAAACCGACGATGCCGATATTATTTTGGTTGCTTTCGGTTTAAGCGCACGCATCTGCCAAAAGACAATTGAATTAGCCCGCGAAAAAGGTATTAAATTAGGATTAATAAGACCTATTACTCTTTATCCTTTCCCAACTAATATAATAAAAGAATTTGCCGATAAAGCCAAATTCTTTTTAGTAGTTGAAATGAATGCCGGCCAAATGGTTGAAGATGTTGCCCTTGCTGTTAACGGCAAGAAACCTGTTTATTATAAAGGCAGAATGGGTGGAATGATTCCTACTCCTGAAGAAGTTTTAGTTGAAGTAGAGAATATAATAGCAAAACAAAGCGAAGAGAAGAGGTAAAATATGGAAAATGAAATTCAAGATAATGGATTAGAGATCGTTTATAAAAAACCTTCTACTTTAACTGATACTCCCCTTCACTATTGCCCCGGTTGCGGTCACAGTGTTGTGCATCGTGTACTAATGGAAGTTGTAGATGAATTAGGAATTCAGGACAAAACAATTGGAGTTGCTCCGGTTGGCTGCTCTGTTTTTGCATATAATTATATGAACATTGATATGCAGGAAGCAGCTCACGGAAGGGCTGGTGCCGTTGCTACCGGTATAAAACGAGTTTTACCTGATAAGTACGTTTTTTCTTATCAAGGTGACGGTGATCTTGCCGCTATTGGAACTGCTGAGACTATCCATACTGTTAACAGAGGCGAAAATATCTTAATGGTATTTATCAATAATGCTATCTATGGAATGACAGGCGGCCAAATGGCTCCTACTTCTTTGGAAGGTATGAAAACTGCAACTTCTCCTTATGGAAGAGATGTTAAATTGATGGGTTACCCTTTAAAAATTACCGAACTGCTGGCTCAACTTCCAGGTGCTCTGTATGTTACCAGGCAGTCGGTTCATACCCCTAATGCTGTTAGGAAGCTTAAAAAAGCTGTCAAAGCTTCTTTTGAATATCAGAAGTTAAACGAAGGTACATGTTTTATTGAGGTAGTATCCAACTGCCCATCCGGATGGAAACAGACACCAGTGCAGACCATGAAGTGGATTGAAGAAAACATGTTTCCTAAATATCCATTAGGCGACATTAAAGTCCCTAAATTTTAACTAAATAATTTGAAGAAAAAAATTACTTAAAAGGTATTTATATGCTAAAAGCTAATGAAATAATTTTTGCCGGTTTTGGAGGACAAGGAGTCCTTTCAATGGGGCAGATTATTGCTTACGCTGCAATGATTGAGAAAAAAGAAGTAAGCTGGATGCCTTCTTATGGTCCTGAAATGAGAGGCGGAACTGCTAACTGTACAGTTATTGTATCAAATGAAAAAATCAATTCTCCTATTGTATCCAGATTTGATTCTGCAATAATCCTAAATCAGCCTTCATTAGATAAATTCGAACCCGCAATGAAACCGGGCGGTATACTTATCTATGAAAAGACTTGTCTTGTTAATTTACCTACAAGAACGGATATTGAGTGCTATGGCGTACCTGCTATTGAAGAAGCTGTAAAGCTAAACAAGAAACAAGTTGCCAATATGATTATTCTCGGTTTCTTCCTTGCTAAAAGACCTCTTCTTGAACATGAGAACGTTTTAAAAGCATTAAAGAAAGTTTTACCTGAAAGACATCATCACATGATTCCTGTAAATGAACAGGCACTTGAAGTCGGACGGAAACTGGCCGGTGAAATGGTTTTAGCTTAATAATTAGTAGTGAGCAGTTTAAACATTATGAGGTTAAATATGAATAACGATGAAATTACTTGTGAACATGATTGTAAAAGTACTTGTACGATGCTAAATGAAGCGCTAAGAAAAGAAACTGCCATTGTTCGTTATTATGAAGGTATGCTGGAAGAATGCAACTTCCCTGAAGTCCGTTCATTTGTAATGGATTTTGTTGATGAAAAGCGGAAAGGCATTCTGCGTATTATTCAGAAGCTCAATGAAATACATGCAAAATCTCATACAATTGACGGGGTAATTCAAAGCTTCGATAAGACTGAAGGCTAAAAAATTAAGGGCTGTTACAAAGCAGCCCTTTTTTATTTTAAACCATTATAGCTTATTTACGGTCCAGTACTTTTGCAGCTTCCTTGGCAAAATAAGTAAGAATCATATCGGCACCAGCTCTTTTGATAGCATATAGTGATTCCATCATTACTCTTTCCTCATCAATCCAGCCATTTTTGCCCGCTGCCTTAATCATTGCAAATTCACCGCTCACCTGATAAGCTGCCGTAGGCATATTGAACTGCTGCTTAACTCTATGAACGATGTCCAAGTAAGGGCCTGCGGGTTTTACCATTACAATATCAGCCCCCTCAATTATATCTGATTCAACTTCTCTAATAGCTTCGTTGCCATTTCTAATATCCATTTGATGTGAGCGTCTGTCTCCAAATGCCGGAGTTGAATCTGCAGCTTCTCTAAACGGGCCATAATAACCGGAAGCATATTTTGCAGCATAACTCATAATTGGAATTTTATAAAAGCCATTCTCATCTAATATTTTTCTGATAGCAGCAACACGTCCGTCCATCATATCTGAAGGCGCAATCATATCTGCACCTGCCTTAGCGTGAGACAATGCTTCTTTTGCAAGGAGTTCATTTGTCTCATCATTGAGGATCTCTTCCCCATTTAAAACGCCGCAATGCCCATGTGAAGTATATTCACACATGCAGACATCTGTAATAACAAGCAGGTTTTTACATTCTTTTTTGATTGCTCTAATTGCCTGCTGAATTATACCATTATCATCATAAGCCTCTGACCCTACTTCGTCTTTATGCGACGGAATACCAAAGAGAATTACAGCCGGGATACCAAGTTCTTCAATTTCTTTACATTCTGTCACAAGATTATCAATTGATAAATGATAATTACCCGGCATTGATGTAATTTCATTTTTAATATTTTTTCCGGGGACAGCAAACAAAGGTAAAATGAAATCCTTTTTTGATAATGTCGTTTCCGCAATCATTTCCCTAACGAGGGGATTATATCTTAATCTTCTATATCTTTGTGTTGGAAAATTAGCCATTTTATACTCCTAATCAATTTTATTTTTACTATCTAAAAATTCTTTTACTTTATTATAAAGGACATCCGAGTTCCTTATGCAGTCACCCACTGCAATGCCTCCTCTGAAATTACCGCTTAAATACAAGCCGGGATTATTAGTCTCAAACTCTGCAAAATATTTATCATGTTCAACATAACCGACATTATATTGGGGTATTGCCTTACTCCAGAATCTGTGCGCATTAAATATTGGTTTTTCGTTAATCACCATAACCTCCTGGAATTCCTTTATCGCCTTTTTTAATACAGAATCTCTATCCATATCAGCAATTTCAGGATTCCGTGAACCACCAATAAACAGAGTAAAGGCAGTTTTATCTTCTGTTGTTCTGGTAGGGAAAATTACAGAACTCCAAATTGCGCCTAAAAATGATTTTTTTTCTTTTGACGGGATTAAAAAGCCAAAACCGTCTAGTGGCCTTTGGATAGAAGATTTTTTATAAACTAAATAAAGAACAATTACCGGCGGGTAATATATTTCATTTAGATGCTCTGCAAGCTGTCTGTCAATACCACCGAATAATTTTGATGCTGAATAAGAAGGAACTGCAGATATAACAATATCACAGTCAATACTTTTTTCTTCATCTAGCTGAGTATATGCAACTTTATATCCTGTTTCTGTTTTATACACTCCTGAAACATCACAATTAAGATTGACCAGATTACCAAGGTATTTTGCAATTCCTGCAGGAAAAGACTGCATTCCATTTTTAAAAGAAAACATTTTGGCACTCTGCTTAGCGGTTTCGGGAGACTTTTTTCTTGCTCTTGCAGTTTTTATTGCACCTACAAATATGCCGCCATACTTTTCTTCCAGGGCATATAATTTCGGGAAAGCCGATTTGACGCTTAGCTCTTCCGGATTTCCTGCATAAACCCCTGCTACAAATGGATTTATTGCATAATCTAAAAATTCCTTGCCCAACCTCCTGCTTACAAATTCAGCCAAACTCTGATAATAACCATCTTTGGATCGTTTGACAAAAGGCTCAGCCATTGCCCGTAGTTTGCCTTTCCATGAAAATAATTTAGTGGCCAGAAATAGATTAGGCTTCATCGGGAGAGCGTGCAAAATATTATTTCTTAAAATATACCTCTTATCTCCGGTACTATCGGCATATATAAATTGATCAGACATTCCGATTTCATCAACTATCTGTTTAATTAATGGAGTTACTTCAAGCCCGCTGTTGGGTCCTCTGTCAAACATGAACCCATTATTGGTTACAGATTCCATAACTCCGCCCGGCTCTTTATTTTTATCCAAGACAACTACATCATAATTGTTTTTCTTAAACCAATATGCTGTAGCTAATCCGGAGATTCCACCGCCGATAATTACAATTTGCTTTTTCATAGTTTAATCTTGGTTATTTCGAATAATGCATCAATGAATGTTTCACTGTCGTTCAGCCCCCGCATCACAATATAATTTTCTATCCCTGCCCTTTCCGCAATATGCCGGTACTCGATATTTAATTCATACAAAGTTTCTATATGGTCAGAGACAAAGCTGATTGGAACAACAAGCAAGTTTGTATAACCAGCGTCTGACAGTTCTTCAATTTTCTCTTTAGTTGAAGGTTTTAACCATCTGGCAGGTCCTACTTTGCTTTGAAAACTAATGTCATAATATTCTTTATCTTCCCTGTATTCCATTAAAGCTTTGATCGTTTTAGCAATCTGCTTTGAATAAGGATCACCTTTTCTAACATAACTAACGGGAGTACCATGAGCCGAAAACAGAAGAATAACTTTTTCCCGTATTTCCCCCGGAAAAGTAAGCAGGGTCTCGTCAATCCTCTCGCTCAATGCTTTAATATACAAAGGATGATCATAAAAGCTATTAATATATTCTGTTATTCCTAAATTTTCTGAGACTCTTTTCCACTCATTAAAAGATGAACCTGTTGTAGTCATTGAATAATGGGGATAAAGAGGAAGTAATATTACTCTTTCATAATTTTTTCCGGCTATTATTTTCGCAGTATCCGCAGTACTCGGAAGCCAGTATCTCATAGCAGTGTAAACATCAATATTCTGATCCAACGTCCTCAGTTTCATTTCCAGAGAGTTTCTTTGCCATTCAGTCCATTCCCCAAGCGGCGATTTACCTCCTATAAGTTCATATTCATATTCAACTTTAGGAGCCCGCTTTGTTGAAATATACTTTGCAAGCTTTTTCTGGAAAGGCAGTTTAAAAATATCGGGATCATTAAATAAATTTTCCAAAAAGGGCTGAACAGCTTTAAGCGAATCCGGACCACCTAAGTTTAACAGGACGACAGCTTTAGACATTATTATCCATTTTAATTATTGCAATTGCTTCAATACATAAATTTACAAAAAAAATGTTGATTTTAGTAAGATAAAAAATACGCACAGCTAAGCATAAGACAGTTGTCAAAAAAAAGACTTTTAATGTCATTCATTAATTAAGCTGAAACGTTGTTTAAGTGGGGAGTATAGTAGTAAAGAATCAAAGAACTCCTCCTTAATAAGGAAGAGGAGTTCTTTAATTTCATTAAAATGAGGCTCTATTGAAGCTTGAACATTATTGGTAATGTAATTTTAACAGCAACATTCTTACCATTATGTTTTCCTGGAATCCACTTCGGCATGGCTTTAACCACTCTCAGGGCTTCTTCGTCACAGCCACCGCCAATTCCGGTTTTTACTTTGGCATTCTGAATTTTTCCGTTTTTATTTACTACAAATTCAACAAAAACTTTACCTTGAATTCCTGCTTTTTTAGCAATCATAGGGTAACCCAGATTTTTTAAAATGAAATTATACATTTGGGATTGCCCTCCGGGATATTCAGGCATTTGATCTGCCGTTGTATAAACGGAATCTGCACTTTTTCCTGTAATAATATTTTTGGCATTATTTGGATTATTAAACGCAAATATTAATAGGAATAATAATGGAATGGTTAATAAGAATTTGGACTTACTAAGTCCGCTTGATTTTTTAGAAGTAAGCATTTTGAGCCTCCTTTTTAAGAGTGAGTTGAAATTATTAGTTAAAGAGTTACTTTGGAGTAGAGAAAAATCGAATATTTCATGCTTATACTCTGAGATGTCATATCCGTTTTGCAGCATTTCGTCATCAGCGGCAAATTCATTTTGGGCTTCAACTTCTTTTCTGTATAACCATGCAAAAGGATTAAACCATAGAATGATTTTTATCAGTTCAAAAAACAGTACATCAACCGAATGATTTTTCTTTGCATGTATCTGCTCATGTTTTATTATTCTATCCAATAGAGAGTTATCAATTTCATCATTCGGAAGGAATATCATTTTGAAAAACGAAAATGGGGATACTTCTTTTTCAATCAGATAGTACTTTTTCCCTTCTTTGCTTACAATTTTACTTTTAGTTATAAGTAATGTCAGATTGAATAGGCCGGCAAAAAACTTTAGCAATAAAGCTGCCCCTATAATTAAATAGCCATAGAAGATAATAGAAATATAGTCATAATCGCTTGCTGAGACTCCGGAATTTGAATTCAAGACAATCGGATTAAGATAATATGAGAGACTTATATTATCACTGCCTGCATTTGAAAACGGATAAGCTATATTTGCTAAAGGCAATATCAAGGAGCATAAACCGCCAAAGAGCAAAAACCCCCGGTTCCATCTATAATTAGTATCTTTTTTTAACAAAATACTGTAAAACGCATAAAACAAGATCAAACATATTGAACATTTGACGAGATAAAATAAAAATTCACTCATTTTACACCCCGCTTTTTTTAGTTTTTATTTTTTCATCCAACAAGCTGATTATTTCTTCCATTTCATTTATGTCCATTTGCTCGTTCTTACTTAAAAATGAAACCATATTATAAATTGAGTTAGAAAAATAACCTTTCATAAATCCTTTTAGATAATTTTTGCTATAGGTATCTTTAGAGATTCTGGGAAAATATTCATGAGTATTGCCAAAAGACTTATGCCCTATAAATCCTTTTTTTTCTAAAATTCTTACAATAGTTGAGACTGTAGTATAAGCAGGTTTTGGTTCCTGCATTTTGTTTATTATGTCATTTACAAATCCTTTTTCAATCTCCCAAAGGATCTGCATAACTTGTTCTTCAGCTTTTGTTAGTTCCTTCGTTTCCATCTTTACTCCGATTCTTTTTTTATCTTAGTCAAATATATAACTAATTTTTTAGTTTGTCAACTACTTTTTTAGTTACACAACTAAATTTTTAGTTATTACTTGTGTGATGTGACGGAAGCATTATAAATGAAATTTATGTAAAATTTAAGTAACAGCAGAAGAGGGGGATAAAAAAATAAGTTGGCCGCTTTGCTAAAACGCAGAAAGACCAACCTATTTAATTATTTTGTAGTTATATACTCACACATTAGTGAGTAATTGAGACATTCCCTTTCCTTAACAACTTTCCCCAACCCTGCTGTTTTCCTCTGAAAGCTGTAAGCAATGCCTTCCAGATAACCAAATACATTAATTGGCGGTAAACAAACCGCTGCCAGAATAAAAGCCAAAGGTCACTATATTTTTCTTTTTCCATTGTGAACGCAATAAGAGAACTAAAAAGCTCAAGCGTAAAGAATAACAGGTAGAAGAAGCCCAACTGCCTTATTGAATCCAGCCCTTGAGTTATAGGAGTCCAGTTTCCGGTAGCCATACCCTGCGCAAAATAGTCCTTACAATAGCTGAAGATCGTAAAAAAGATTTGTACATCCACCAAGGGCGCAATTACCTGAAAAGCAATCTGGAAAAGCCATAAGGACGGTAACGCCAGCCAGCCAAACCATTCATATCTGAATAATGATTTTTTATGTTTCCATAGACATTGCAAAGTTCCAAAAGACCATCTAAACCTCTGTTTGAAGAAGTTTCTGAAAGTATCCGGGACTTCAGTATAAGCAATTGCTTCATTTTCGGTTTTAATAATCCAGTTGTTTTCTCTCAACCGCCAGGTTAAATCCATATCCTCTGCGAGAGTATCCGGTATATACCCACCAGCATCCTTTACCGCTTTAGTTCTCCATGCCCCTATGGCACCCGGTACTACCGTTATAGAATTTAATAATGAATATGCCTTTCTGTCCAGGTTTTGACTTGTTATATACTCTATAGACTGCCATCTGGAAATTATATTATGCCGATTGCCAGCCTTTATATTACCCGCGACAGCCCCCACATCAGGGTTGTTAAAATTCCTTATTAACATACTTATTGTATTGGGTAATACCTGAGTATCGGCATCAAAGCTTACAAGTATTTCTCCCTTAGCATATTTAATTGCATTATTTAGTGCTATAGCTTTGCCTGAATTGGGCTGAGTAAGTATAGTTATGCTTTTATTTTCTTTATAATTAGTTTTAAGTACCTCGTAAGTGCCGTCAGTAGATCCGTCATCGACTACAATTATTTCATAATTATTATAATCACTTTCCCTAATACTATTTATTGTTTTTTCTATGACCGTTTCTTCATTAAACGCTGCAATAATTACTGAAACAAATGGCCGATATTCAGAGTCAAAAGGTGTTTTTTCTTTCTTAAGTCGGCTGAAAAAAATTAACAATAAAATGAATATGACTCTGCTTATACCAAGAATAATTGCAATTATAAAGGCAAGACTAAGAAAAGTATCTATAGAAAAAATTGTTTCAAACAAAAACGAATCAACTCCGACTAAAAATATATCATTCCCAGAATATGGTGGCATTACGTCTGCGCGTTTTTTCCCAATCAATTCAGATATCGTTTCAAATTTGTAACCCTGTTCCAAGAGACGGGGAATAATTATGTCAAGCACCTGTATTGTTTTTGCCCTGTTGCCGCCGCCATCATGCAGTAAAATAGAATTTCCTTTTACTTGTTTTATTTGGTCGTAGATTGAATCCGCCAGGTCTTCAACTGTCCTCATAGACTTGTTCCCTTCAGAATCAGTCTTATACAACTGCCAATCCTGCGGGTCAATAAGCTCGCCGATAGTTAAATAACCAAGCTGAGTTGCTGTAATAATTGGTTGGATTTCTTCTGCGCTGACAGGTTCAGCATCCGCGTTATATGGAGGGCGGAAAAGAGTCGTTGATCGTTTTAGTATTCCTTGTAACGCTCTTTCAGTTGCATTCAGTTCAAGAATTGTTCTCTGTTTGCTAACATTACCAAGATTTGGATGTGTAAAAGTGTGGCTCCCTATTTCATGGCCTTCATTCCACATCCTCCTAATTATAGAAGGATAGGACTCGGCATTTTCACCAATTACAAAAAACGTTGCTTTTACGTTATATTTTTTTAGCACGTCTAAAATAGGAATAGAATACTCGTCACTTGGTCCGTCATCAAATGTAAGTGCAAGTGTTTTTTCTTTGTAGCCCGCTCTTTGAATTACATAAGTAGAAGGGAATTTATTATAATAAGATTCATCTATCAATCCGGTACCTTCATCCACTGAAATATACCGCGACCCTTTCTCAGGATAAGAAACAACTTTTAGGACTTCGCCCTCACCTTCAAAATCAATTTCAAACGGGAAGTCCAAAGTTGATAATATCTCTGTATTGAGATTCTGATATAGATTATTTCTATTTATTAATTTCCACATTGAGGGATCTTCAAAACCCAGAGCCCATACTGCAATACCCTTATTATTATAATCCTGCAAGATCTTTAGATGATTATACATCGAAACTGCATCCAGCATCCATACCTCGTGCTCGTCACCAGCATCGTCATAATAATAAAAATAATTATTGAGCGCCTGGGTATTGTATTTAATAATATCTGCGGGCTTATCCTCAGGATTGTTATCATAAGCTGCAAGAATCGCCATCTGATAAGTTATAGATTCAGCAGTCTTTTTTGCAGGATTCCAATCTGTAGAGTAATTTCCCAAGCCAACGACAAGTTTATTCTCCGGGACAATCTTTGTAAATTTATCCACTACCCTTTGGAACCATCCGGCCGAAGCAATTGGCCCGGCATCATTGCTGGCATCATGTTCATCATATACCATCAATATAATATAGTCGCAGATATCTGCTATCTGCTTAACAGGAATTATTTCTTTACCGGCTTCAATATCTATGCTTAACTGCAAATTATGCTTGTGAAATGATGCATTGACCATTTTTAAAAACGGAATAAGTTTCGGATAGTCTTCATTTTTAAGATTTTCGAAATCTATATTTATCCCGTCAAAATTATTTGCAACCAGCCAGTTTGTGATTGAATCTGTTAGATGAGTCTGCATAGACTTTGAACCAAGAAGTTTATGCACTCTTCCCGGATCAAATCCGTCTCCTTTAGCATTTGAAAGGATTGGTATTATCCTAAGCTGATTTGAACGGGCAATACTAACAACGTCCAGGTTATGTGGAGTTATATCAGGATTCCATTCAGAATAGTTAATGGATATACCGTCGGGGTTTAATGACAACCAGGCAGGGAAAACATGAGTCATTTTGGAGGCATTTGCCCTAAGAGAATGCAAACCTGTCTCCTGCCAGGTAGCATAAAAGCCTGCAACAATTTTATCTCCGTTTTTTTGAGCCCCTGCTATTTTGTTTTTACTTGAATCTATATTGTTCCACAATTTGTTTTTAGCAGCTTTATACACAAATTGAATCTTTTTGTCTTTTCGTTCGGGTAATTTCGGAAACTTGATTTGACTACTATGCTTATGGCCGGTCACTGTTGGGAATATTGAAACTCCAACAATGCTGAAAATGAAGACAGTCAATATTGTAGCTATTATTATTGACGAACCGGCAATTATACGTTTTCCCCATTTAGCCCGAGTAGAATTGGGATCATAAAATATGTGCTTTGAATCCATGCTTAGCTCTTTAAACCATTTACAGAAATTAATTATTGCGTAACTGCTTCCTTATACTATTAATAGACACAACTGTTTCAATTTAACATCAATAAAACGATAATAACCACAAAGAAGAAGATTAGACCGGAAGGTTTAAAATAAAGAAGGGCTGCTAAAAAAGCAGCCCCACCAATCCATAATCTTGTTATATAATTATAACAGGTTATTTAATTATTGTCATCTTCTTGGTATCTGAGAATTTACCGGCAACTAACCTGTAAATGTACATACCTGAAGCTAACTTAGAAGCATCAAATTGGACTTGATGATATCCGGGTTCCATAGAACTGTTAATTAGTTCAGCAACCTGCTGTCCAATATTGTTATAGACAATTAATTTAACATTTGCTTTTTCAGGCAAAGAAAATTTAATTGTTGTACTTGGATTAAACGGATTTGGATAGTTCTGGCTCAACTGATATTGGTCAGGAGCTTTTACATCTGCTTCAACTATAGGACTATATGTTGTTTTACCGTCGAAGTCAATCTGTTTAATTCTGTAAGAATAATGCCCATAAGGTAAGTTCTTATCACTGTAAGAATATTTAGAAATTTCAGTGGTAGTATTGTGGCCTTTAACAAAATTCAATTCTGTCCAAGCTGCTTTGTTAGCATCTTTACGTTCAATAGAATAACCTGCATTATTGGTTTCAGTTGCAGTGCTCCAATTAAGGACAACATTGTTTTCTTTAATCTGTGCAGTAAGTGCTGTTAATTCAACCGGGACACTAGTTAATACCATCTTAACAGGTACAACTACTGAATCATGTGAAGGATCATTTGTTCTGATGATCATATCCATTTGATAATTACCCACTGGATATGAAGCATCGCCATTTAAAGTCAACTGAACTTTAGCTGTAGCACCGTTCATAACTCTTCCTGCCAGATTAGTAGCTGCCAACCAATCAGGTTCAGCGGCAAATCTAATGGCAAAAAGATCTTTCAAATAAGCAGCGTTATATGCAACATTTGTCGCAATTGTACCATCGGCATTTTCAATACCAACACTGCATTCATTTAGAACTGCTGACATTTGTTTATAATAATATTCAATCTTTCCGGATTTGTAAATTACTATCTGGAAAGTTAAGCTGCTGGTGTTGCCGCCATATTCATATTTCTGCCAGTTAGTAAACTGAACAGTAAATTTATTAGCTTCAGCTAAATAATGAACTGTACCCTGGGTTCTGCCATCTAAGTCATCCCAGAAAGCAGCTAATACATCATTTGGCCAGGTTGCTGATGGTATATTCTGGTTAGAATATGTAGTCCCTGATTGATGCGAAAAATCAACGTGACCGTTAGTACTAATATACAACTGGTTCTTTAACTGCCCATAAAACTTGAATGGGAAACCAATATTAATCGGTCCAGCATATCCATCGTCTAATGCAGTACCTGTACCTTCAGAAGTCCATCCCGTAACTTGTGTACCTGTAGCTGTTATATCGTTCCATACATAAACAGGTCCATTAGGATCATCGCTGTCTTTCCATTTATAACCACCAGCATCAGGACCACCGGCGCCTAAAATAGCTGTTCCGCCTTTTTCATTTTGTTTGCCTTTTGAGTCTGCAGGGGCAGTCTCTCCGGTTGAGATAATCTTTGCAGTTAACGAACCCTGAGGAAATGTATTGTTTGCAAATGTGACAGTATAATCTAAGGAAGAATTAAATGCAGTATTATTCTTAATTGATACTGTATCGCTAACAACATTACCTGGAGTAATTTGCCTGTTGATGACTGCAGGAGTAACTAAGGCAAGAGGGGCCTGCCAGGTTGTACCTGAAGGTGAGTTTGAAACTAATGACCAGTTGTTCCAAATATCTCTTGACCTTATTGCAAAGTAATAAGGAGTGTTTGCATTTAATCCTGTTACTACCAACGACTGCATATGTCCTGCACTATCCGGCACAGGAATATTAGGAACAAGTGTAGCATTATTAAATGCATTGGTATCATTAA
>JAUZPC010000240.1 GCA_030706105.1 Bacteroidota bacterium
TATAATCAGGGCCGGAATTTTCCATTACATGTTTTTCTTGGATTTAATTTTTTTATCAAGAATTTGTTCCGGAGTCAAGCCCATATTATCAAGCTCTTCCTTAGCCTGAGGAGCCCAGTTGCTGTTTGGATAATCTTTAACCAATTTATTATAAGCTGCTGTAGCATCTTCATACTTTTTCAAATCATTTGCTAAGATAAATCCTGCAGAAAATAAAGCGTCAGGAGCTTTGCCATATTTGGGATATTTCTCTGCAATTTGCTTGTAATAAGTAACTGATTTTTCTAAGCCCTGAGTTTCAGAAACATTTTTCAGTAGTCTGTTTTGGTATAAAAATCCTAACTGAAACAGGGCTTCCGGTGCTGATTCACTTTCAGCAAAATCGGCAGTTACCTTTTCGTATAGCAAAACTGCTCCCTGGTACTTATTTGCCCTTACAGAGTCTTCAGCCTCTTTCATATATTGTTTATCATTTTTTTTACTGCATCCCGGTAAAAGGAAAACTGTCAACAGTAACAAATACAAGTATTTCATTTCATTCCTAAAAATATTTAACTAATAAATTTATTAAAATGAGTAATTAAAAACAATGAGAACATTTAACAATTATCAATGAATAATGAATAATTGTTAATTGAAACCTTGTAGTTGTTATTAATAATTTCTATCTTAAATATATAAAATACAAGGAAATGCAAATGCTTAAACCGGTTGAGAAAAAGGAATTAGTAAGAAGCCTGGGGCTGCTCCCCGCTATTATGCTTGTAGCCGGCTCAATGATAGGTTCAGGTATTTTTAGGAAACCGGCAACGATGGCCGGTCAGGTTGGCGCTCCGGAGCTTTTAATTGGGGTCTGGGTTATTGCAGGTATTATCAGTTTTATAGGAGCACTTTCCAACGCAGAAGTTGCAGGATTTATTGACGCTACCGGCGGACAGTATACTTACTTTAGAAAAATGTACGGGGATTTTACAGCTTTTTTATATGGCTGGTCAATTTTAGCTGTTATACAAACTGGAAGTCAAGCCGCAATTGCATATGTATTTGGTGAGTATCTCGGTTATTTTATCAGATATCCGGAAATATCACAATCCTTTCAAAGTATTGCGTTTCACATCCCGGTTTTAGGAGACATAAAACCCTTTGCTGAGTTTGGGCCTAAATTAGTTGCCATGTCAGCCATATTATTTTTAACTGTAATAAACTATATCGGCGTAAAATTTGGCGGAGCTGTTCAAACTTTTGTTACCGTAATTAAAATTTCAAGTATTTTAGCTCTTTCATTTTTATTAATCACTCTTGGGGATGGCAACAGCGCCAATATTATAAGTAATTTTCAATTTACAGCCAATTCATCAGGCAATGTAATTACAGGATTCGGGCTGGCACTTGCAGGTGCTTTTTGGGCTTATGAAGGGTGGAATAATGTTACTTTTATTTCAGGTGAGGTTAAAAATCCCAGGACAAACATACCAAGAGCTTTGATGTTTGGGACTTTGATTGTAATAGGCGTATATGTTCTAATAAACATAGCATTTTTATATGTGCTTCCCATTGATGAAATGGCAAAATCAAAGCTGGTTGCCGCAGATGCCGCATCTAAGATATTTGGAGCAAACGGTGCAGCAATTATATCTATCGCAGTATTAATAAGCACTTTTGGAGCATTAAACGGAAGTATCCTGTCTACTGCAAGAGTGCAGTTTGCCATGTCCAGGGATAAATTATTTTTTAGCAGAATAGGCAAAGTGCATCCCCGCTTTGGAACTCCCCATGTCTCACTGGCAGTTCAGGGGATTTGGTCGTGCCTTTTAGTTATGTCAGGAACCTTTGATACGATTACCGATTATGTTATTTTTGCAGCCTGGTTGTTTTATATGTTAGGCGCTTTTGGTGTTATTGTATTAAGAAAAAAGATGCCCAATACGTTCAGGCCGTACAAAGTATGGGGTTATCCTTATACAATCATCATTTTTGTTATTTTTTCACTTTTATTTTTATTGAATACAATTATTGCCAATACTTCCAATGCAGCAATGGGCACTTTTTTAATTTTATTAGGTGTGCCATTTTATTTTTATTGGAAACATAAACAGAAATTAATAAAGAAAGATTCGGAAGGAAATGAGTAAAAAGTTTGTAATTATTGATGCATTAGCTTTGGCTTATAAAGCATATTTTGCATTAATAAGAAGACCGCTGGTAACTAAAAAAGGTGAGCCTTCTTCAGCAGTATTTGGTTTTGTTAATCAGTTATTTAAGATACTGGAAACCAATAAGCCGGACTATATTGCTGTTGCATTTGACTCAAAAGAAAAAACCTTCAGACATGAAAAATATGAAGAGTATAAAGCCAACCGGGAAGAAATGCCTGATGACTTAATTCCGCAAATTGACAGGATAAAACAGATTATTGCCGCACTGAATATTCCGGTTTATATCATGCCTCGCTTTGAGGCAGATGACATTATCGGTTCTGCCGCCCGTAAAGCCGAGAAAGAAGGTTTGGACTGTTTGGTTATAACCCCTGATAAAGACTTTAACCAAATAATTTCCGATAAGGTAAAAATTGCCCGCAGCAGCAAAACCACAGATGAAATAATTATATGGGATAAAAAGTATTTTACAGAACAGTTTGGTTTTAAAGACCCTAAACAGATGATTGATTATCTTGCTCTGGTAGGAGATGCTTCTGACAACATACCCGGAGTTAAAGGGGTAGGAGAAAAAACTGCCATCCCATTAATTCAGAAATACGGGAGCATAGAAGAGCTTTATAAACATCTGGATGAGATTAGCAGTGAATCAGTAAAAAACAAACTGGCAGTAAACAAAGAAAATGCATTTATATCCAAAGACCTGGCTACGATTGACTGCAAAGTAGATTTGGAATTCGACTTTGAGAATGCAAAATTCACTCCCCCTGATTTTGATAAAATTAAAGAAATATTTGTTGATTTGGAATTTAAAACCCTATACAATAAATTTCTTTCAATTTACAGCGGCAAAAGCCCCGAGACACCTGAACAGAACATCGCTTTTCCGGAACTGACAGAATTAAAGACCTTTAGTAAAGAAAATGCAACATATAAATTAATAGTGACGGACAAGGAAGCAGAAGAACTGGCTAAGAAACTTGCCGCAACTGATCTTTTTGTATTTGACACTGAAACTGACTCTCTTGATGTATTAGGTTTAAATCTTGCCGGTGTATCATTTGCAATTAAACCTAATGAAGCTTACTACGTGGCAATAAATCCTTTTGAACACAATAATAATGATTTATTCAGTAAACAGGTTGATGACAGATTACCATTAGAAGAGTTTATCAGGATATTTAAGCCGGTTCTGGAAAATAAAAAAATTAAGAAAGTCTGCCAAAATGCAAAATTTGATTTTGCAGTAATGAGAACTTTTGGCATAAATGTTAAAAATCTATATTTTGACACTATGCTTGCCTCTTACATAATTGATCCGGATGAGAAACACGGGATGGATGATCTTGCCCAAAAATACCTGAACTATAAACCAATTCCCCTTTCAGACTTAATTGGCGCAAAAAAAGATCCTACTAAAATATTTGATGTCCCGCTGGATACTATATCAGATTACTCCTGTGAAGATTCTGACATTACTTTTCAGCTTTATAATATTTTTGAAAAGAAGTTAAAAGAAGATGGATTAGAGAAAATTGCTTACGACATTGAATTCCCTCTTGTAAATGTACTTGAAGATATGGAAAGAGAAGGAATTAATATCGACAAGTCTGTTCTTAACATATTAAGCAAAGATTATCAAATTCTATTGGACAACTATACCAGAGAGATATATAAGTGCAGCGGTGCTGAATTCAACATAAATTCCCCAAAGCAGCTTCAGGAAGTCTTGTTCGGTAAACTTGGATTGGCCACAGGAAAAAAGACGAAAACGGGATTTTCAACTGATGCAAAATCTTTGGATATGTTACGCGGAAGCCATGAAATAATAGATATTTTATTAAGCTACCGCGAGGTACAGAAATTAAAATCGACTTATACTGACGCACTGCCGAAACTTATAAGGAAAGACACAGGACGTATACATACAAGTTTCAGCCAGACAACAGCAGTTACAGGGCGTCTTTCAAGCGTTGAGCCCAATCTACAAAATATCCCAATTAGAACTGAAATGGGGCGCGAGTTGAGAAAGGCATTTATTCCACGCGATAAAGATCACTTAATCCTGAGTGCAGATTACAGCCAAATTGAGCTGCGCATAATGGCAGCGATATGCGGAGATGAGGCATTAGGTGCAGCATTTAAAAATCATGAAGACATCCATACTAGCACTGCTGCTTTAGTGTTTATGGTTGAGAAGGCTGATGTTACTCCTGAGATGCGTCGCAGAGCAAAAGAAGTTAACTTCGGCATTCTATATGGAATTGGTCCTTTCGGATTGAAAACCCGTCTGGGTATTACTCAAACACACGCAAAGGAAATTATTGATACTTATTTTAACACCTTCAAAAGGGTTAAATATTTTATTGATGATTCAGTTGAAAAAGCACGCATTAAAGGGTATGCAGAGACTCTGCTTGGACGAAGAAGGTATTTGCTGAACATAAACAGCAATAACAGAATGGTTAAGCAGTTTGAGGAACGCGTTGCTGTTAATATGCCCATACAGGGTACGGCGGCTGACATGATTAAGATTGCAATGATAAACATCCATAAAGAAATTGAGAAGAAAAAACTTAAAACTAAGATGGTTTTACAGGTGCATGATGAACTTTTATTTGATGTTTACAAAGAAGAGATCGATGAAGTAAAAATATTAGTTAAAGAGTTGATGGAAAGCGCACTTAAGCTTTCGGTCCCTATTGTTGCGGAAATTGGAATCGGTGAAAACTGGCTGGATGCACATTAAGAATAACCTGATGTTGTATTTGCACGTAGAGACGTTTTGCAAACGTCTCCGAGCAACAAAGAGCTAAGA
>JAUZPC010000241.1 GCA_030706105.1 Bacteroidota bacterium
CAGATACCTGTTTACCTCCTGTTGCCAATGGCAATAATGGGTATTTCATTCTCTCTGATACCTGCTGTTATGTGGCCTTCAGTATCTTTAATTGTAAAACCTGCTCAATTGGGTACAGGGTACGGTTTGATGACTATGATACAGAATATCGGCTTGGCAGGCTTTAACTTTGTAATTGGATATGCAAATTCTTTATCAGGCGCAAGCGCTGTAAATAAGGCCGGTTACAATGTAGGTATGTGGATATTTACTTCTCTCGGATTCTTTGGTTTATTCTTTGCCATTATGTTAAAAATATCAAATAAAAAAAATAAATTAGGGCTGGAACTACCGGCGGGCATAGTAAGTAATGAATAATATAAGTAATTTCCGTTTTACTTAAATTTTAGAAAGTTGAGATAATCCACTTGAGGAAATATGCTTAAAAGCAGTATTATAGTGATAATGATCATTATCTCGACGCAATTTTTACCGCTCCAGGCCCAGTCGTTCGGTTTCGGATGTTTGGGTCTGGTTGGTGGATTTGGCGGTTATAGTTATCAGCAATATAAAGCAGACGGACTTAATGCTTTTATTGATGACTATAATAGCACTCTGCCTGATTCAGTTGAAAAAATGAACAAGTTTAGTGATGCCAACGGGTACAGGGTAGGAATAAACCTGTTCAGAGGGAACTTACAGGGATTTATATTAACTGTTAAAGGTTTTTATCAAAGTGTTTCTTCTAAAAAATCAATTACTCAGGGGCAATATAGCGCAACTGATTTTGAACTTAAATTAAAGACCTGGGGCGTGGGTATTGATTTAGGGACAGTAATTACTCCATCATTTAGCTGGAAAGTCTTAGATGCCACCTTGCTATATACGTCAGGTGTTTTTACAAATACATATTCTAATCCTACTGGTACTACCATAGTACAATATTCAAGCCAATCGAGCGTCGGTTATGCAATAGGGTCAGGCTTTATTCTATCAATTTTGCAAGACTATGTTACTTTGGAAGGAACTGCAAGCTACACAATCTTTTCCATACATGAGATGAAAGACGATGCCGGTGAGCCTTTAAAAATTAAAAATGAGCCTGTTAAGAATTTTATTTCAAACGGCGGTTTGAACGGGGTTGTCCAGTTAAACTTAAGCTTCCCACTTTAGAAAAACTCTAATCCATTATTTGGCTAATTGTTGCATTAGCAATTATCTCTCACGTATAAAATAAACGGAATGAAGCATTGGCTAATGAAACAAAGTCAATAAATGTAATTGTCTGTATTATCTTTGAACATGGCGGGGAATGCAGGCCTCGGAAGCAGACCTGAAATGTAAAGAGAAATATAATGAGACGTTAAGAAATTCGGGGCAGGAAGAGGATACTTCCAGTGATAAGGTCTCACTGGATTAATTGTAAGTTTTTTTGCGGAAGTCTTGTGTCTTAGTATCCAAATATCGGAATAAAAACATAAAACCGGAATGGAATTATGTTTTATTGAAATAAATGACATTTTCTAAAATATTTATTATAATAGTACATTAAATAACAAAAAATTATCATATCACACAATCGGAGCAGCTATGGCATTTTCATTAAATAAAATTATGTTAATCGGGAACATTGGCAGGGACGCAGAACACTCAACAACACCTTCTCAGGTTACTGTATCTTCTTTTTCATTAGCAACTACTTATAGTATTAAAAAAGAGGGTAACTGGGTTAATGAGACTACCTGGTTTAATATAAAAGCTTTTAACCTTGCTGATTTCTATAAAGAGAACCTGTTAAAAGGAAAAAAACTTTATGTAGAAGGCAGAGTTTCCATTAGAGAATATACGGACAAACAAGGTGTAAAAAAATATTTCACCGAAGTAATTGCTGAAAAATTGATTCCTCTGGATACCACCAGTAAGAATGCTAATTATACTCAGACTGATTACCCCGGAGCAGCCACTACGCAAACCGCACCGGACGAAGGGTTTAATCCTCCAAGTGATGAAGAAGATTTACCATTTTAACAATAATAAAGGGCAATTACACCATTGATATGGCCGTATAAACTGTTATTATTAGTCCTGTTGTTTATTATGTATGCTTTTTTTTCGGCATCCGAAATATCTTTGTTCTCAATAGATAAACGGATGCTGAAAAAAGATTTGAGTAAAAATGCAATACTGGACAGGTATATGCATGCTTTGCTTGATTACCCAAGACGCCTGCTGGCTACTATCCTTGTTGCCGGTACTGTTGTTAATATATCATGCTCTATCCTTGCCGTTAACATTACTATGGGTATAGCTCATGATTTATCCCTTTCCATAAATTTATTACTTACTATAGAAATTATTATTCTTACAATAATAATTCTATTATTCGGTGAAATAATTCCTAAACTATGGGCTGCTAAAAACCCGATTAAGGTTGCAAAATTTGCAGTGGTTCCAATTTACTGGGTCAGCGTTATTTTATATCCGGCTGCAGAAACCCTTACGGAAATAATTAAACTCTCTACTTCAAGAATAAAGATAGATAAACGAAAAAGTGCAATAAAACATGAGGAAATCTCTGAACTGGCGGGTTTAGGCCATGAACGGGGAACTATAATTGAAGAAGAACACGGACTTATAAATGGCATAATCGGTTTCAGGTCGGTTGCCGTATATGAAGTAATGACTCCAAGAACAGATATGATTTCCATTGCGAAAGAAGCCGGATTTGCGGAAATTGTTGATATAATTAACAAAACAGGTCATAGCAGAATTCCTTTATATGATGAAGACCCTGATACTATAATTGGTATAGTATATGCAAAAGATCTTCTTCCTTATTTTAAAGATAAAGAGCTGATAAACGAGTTTAATCTGGTTAAAATTGCCAGAAGACCCATGTTTATTCCTCCGACAAAAAAAATAAACGACTTAATGCATGAGTTTCAGGAAAAGAAAATGCACCTTGCAGTTGTTGTTGATGAATATGGCGGAACTGCCGGCGTAATTACTCTAGAAGATATTTTGGAAGAAATAATAGGAGAAATTCAGGATGAATATGATAAAGAAGAAAATCCTGTTAATAAACTGAATGAAAATTCTTATATTGTGTTGGGTAAGTTATCTATTAATGAACTGAAAGAACTGCTGAATATTGAGGTTGATACCGGAGATGATGATTTTGAAACTGTCGGCGGACTGGTTTTAAGTATCGCCGGAAATATACCTAAAGAAGGATTTTCTTTTACTATTGAAAGCTATAAATTTACGGTTAAAGAAATTTTGAAAAAGAGAATTAAGAAGGTTTTGATAGAAAGAGTGCAGGTAAAAGTGAATGAATAAAAAAGGATGCTTTATAAAAATTGTCGGAGTAGGTACTGTACTAATTGCAGTATTGGCATATTTATTACAATCAAATTCCCTTGAGTCCCTGCTAAAACCATTTCTGAATATTGTGGATGATGAAATTACTCAGGAGGTCTCTAATAATATAAAATTTGTTAAACCATCTGCCGAAAAAGATAGTTTGTTGTCTGTATTTAAAGACTATATTGAAAACGGTCCGCACGAATATGGCGGTGATAAGGACAATATTAAAAAACTGATAATTGGTAAAATAAAAGTTTTTGCTAAAGACAGCGTTATTAGTATAAATGAACTGCAGGAATTAAAAGACTTAATTATGTTGGAAAAAGAGAATGAAAGATCAAAGAAAAAGTGAAATAAAAGTTGGTATAATGACCTTAGCGGGCATTATAATTTTTTTATGGATATTAGGGTGGGCTAAAAATTTCAGCTTTACCTCACATGATAAATCTCTTAATCTTTTATTTGAGAATGCTGCCGGTCTGGAGGTGGGGGACAATGTTACCATCAACGGTGTTAGGAAGGGGTATGTAGAAGCAATGACAGTTAAGCAGCAGCAGGTTGATGTTAAAATAAATTTAGACCTTGACGCCGATTTACGCCAGGATGCAAAGTTTTCTATTTCCATGCTTGATCTTATGGGGGGTAAAAAAATTGATATTAATCCCGGAAAATCTTCAAAACAAATAGATTACGGCAAAACATACATAGGCTCTTTTTACGCGGATATTCCTGCCGTTTTGGCGATGGTAGGTTCCATGCAGGGCGATTTAACTAAAATTATTAGTGAGGTTAATACTACCTTATCTTCAATGAATAGTTATCTCTCAGATAAAAAGATGGAAAACAATATTAAATCATCAATTGATAATTTAGCTTCATTAACTCAGAAACTTAATTTAATGATAGATGAAAACCGGTCAAATGTAAATAAACTTTCCGGTAATGCGGTTCAGCTTACGGAAGATGCCAAATCATTTATTAAGCAGAATAAGAACAGCATCGAAAAATCCATGACCGATCTTCAATCATTAATTAAAGAGTCGGAACTGATGATAAAGAAAGTTAACGGCATAATTGATGAGACAACAAATAAGCAGAATGCAGTCGGCAAGCTTTTATATGACGACAAAGTAATTAATGATCTTAAAGAATCATTGCAGCAGGTAAAGGAATTAACAAAAATTTTAACGGATCAGCTAAAAGAAAAGGGACTTAAAGTTGATGCTAAGGTCAGACTTTTCTAAAGCTATCATTGATTTTTAAATTGAGGGTATTATGGTAATAGGAATTGGTATAGATATTATAGAGATAGAAAGAATTCAGGAAAGCGTTGATAAATTTGGGGACAAATTTTTAAATAAGATATTTACTCCGCTTGAGTTGGATTACTGCCTGAGCAAACCAAATAAATACCAGCATCTTGCCGCGCGTTTTGCAGCAAAAGAAGCAGTCTCTAAAGCTTTAACTACCGGATGGAACAAAGATTTTTCCTGGCAGAATATAGAGATATTTAATGAACCTTCCGGTTATCCCATAGTTAATCTTAAAGGCGGGCTGAATGATTTCCTGACTCCCGATAAAGAACTTAAAATATCCATGAGCCACTCCCGGG
>JAUZPC010000242.1 GCA_030706105.1 Bacteroidota bacterium
AGAAGAATGGTAAAACTGATTCGGTTGTTAAAAAGTTAGCTAAGGTAAAATGAGATATACTATTATTTTGTTCGCATTTGTTTTATTAAACTTATCTACGGAATTTGCTCAGACGAGGGACTCAGTAATTATTTTTACTAACCCTCTTCCTGTGCAAATGATTTATTTTGAGGCTTTTCAATATTTAAATAGCGTAGTCCTGCAATGGGGAACTGCCACTGAAACTAATAATTATGGATATGATGTACAAAGGACTCAAAATCCAGGGGACAGTACTGTACCATGGGATGTTTTAGGTTTTGTACCAGGTAGCGGTAATAGTAATTCTGAAAAAAATTATGTTTTTAAGGATACTACTGCTGTACGCAACAATATTTATTACTACAGGCTAAAGCAAATTGATTTTGATGGAAGCCCTCATTTTACAGATACTTTAACCGTTGAGTTTTATCTTACTGATGTTACGCTTGATAATTTTTCCCCAAAAACTTTTTCTTTGAAGCAGAACTATCCTAATCCCTTTAATTCTGAAACAAACATAAATTTCTCTTTAGATAAACAATCTGATGCTGTTATTACAATTTATGATAATCTCGGCAGAGTGATTAAGTCTATGTATTATAGTAACTTATCAGCAGGGGAACACACCTCATATCTAAATTTTAAAAATTATTCCACTGGGGTCTATTTTTATACTCTAAAAGCAGAAAATCATTTCGCCGTAAATAAAATGTTATTTTTAAAATAACTTTATTTTTTATCTTAGTAATAATTTATTATTTTGTAGCTTAACTTAACAATAATTCTGAAATCTTTATGAAAAAATGCATATTTCTCTTTGTGTTATCTCTTTTATTATCTGTAGCTTATCCTCAATATGAGAATCAATTTGTCTTACCGGATCAGGGCAAAGTTGCCGGTGGTTTGGGATTAAACTGGATTGACGGACAGTTATATTATAATATCAATTTTCGGCCTGAGGTTTCTTTAGGCAATTTTGGGGCCGGACTTGATCTGAAGCTGGATTTTGATAAAAATGGTAAATTGAGGAAAGAGAATTTTAACGAGTTCTCAGATTATATTTCCGTTATAAGATACTTACGTTATGGTTTAAAAGGTGATCCTGTTTTTGTTAAACTGGGTGCCTTAGATTATTATACTTTAGGTAATGGAAGCATTATGTATATGTATAATAATAGTCCCAGCTATGATGTAAGACATTCTGGGCTGGTTGTTGATGTAGATTTTGGATTAATTGGACTGGAATCCATTTACAGTAATTTTGGAGAAGCCGGAGTAGTTGGAATAAGAGGTTATACAAGACCATTTAAATTTACTTCTCTCGGAGACATCCCAATTATTGGAAATATTACTGTTGGTGTTACTTATGCCTCTGATTTTAATAAATATGCCGGAATTACTTCCGGCGTTTACAGCCCTTCAAAAAATGATTTTATCTCTAAAAATGATAACGGCGCTATAAATATATTGGGCGCTGACTTAACGTTGCCTTTATTGAATACCGGTATTGTTGGTGTTAAGCTATATACTGATTTTGCAAAAATCGTAAATTTTGGATCCGGGGTTGCAACTGGCATTATAGTAAATCTAAACGGACTGGGATTAGTTAATGCTCAGGCCAAACTTGAACGTCAATTTAATGGTAAAAAATATATTCCTTCTTATTTTAATTCATTGTATGAAGTAGAGAGGTTTAGATTAGATACTTTGAATTCTACTAATTTGCAGGTAAACAGTAAAATAAGAAAACTTGAAGCGATGGGCGATGGTGATAATGGCTATTTCGGTTCTCTGGGGGTTGATGTTTTAGGTTTGTTTTATGTTACAGGAAGTTATCAAAGATTGGATAAAAGTCCCAACAGCGGTATCCTAAATATAAATGCCCAAATTGCCCCTGAACAATTTCCGGTTGTTGTAAGATCCGGGTATAATAAAATAAATATTAAAGATGAAACGGATTTGTTTAAATTAGACGATAGGTCATACTTGTTTTTTGAACTTGGTTATAAACCAATGTCGTATCTACTTGTTTCAATGGTTTATAATTGGACTTTTACTCCTGTTAGAGATAATGATAAAAATATAGTGAACTATCAGCCGATTAAAAGAATAGAGCCAAGAGTAACTTTTATCTATCCTTTTAATATGTAATTCTTTAAGGGGCTGTCCTTTTGCTATAAGGGCAGCCTCTTTATTCAAATATTTCTACGTATTTTCCTTTAAGAACTCAAACAATTCAGAAACGGTTTCAAATACAAAGTCACTTTTCAGTTTTAGAACTTTATCTTTTGCATAAGAATCCCATATAACAGAAGCTACTTTTATGCCTGCAGAATTTGCCGCTATTATGTCTGTAGGTGCATCTCCAATTATTATTGCATTTTCCTTTTTCAGATTAAATTTATCAAGGAATAGGGTAATTCCTTCAGGTGAAGGTTTGTGTTCCTGTACATCGTCCCCGGTGATAACCATATCAAAATAGCTGAAAATGCCCAGCTTCTTAAGAGTAATATTTGCAGCTTCTTCACCCTTTCCTGTATAGATGGAGAGTAAAACATTCTTTTCTTTGAGATAATTAAGAACATTCAACATCCCCGGGTAAAGGTCAGCCATTGAGTGGTTTTCTGAATAATAACCGTAGTAATCTTTTCTTGCACTTTCGTAGTTGTCTCCACACCATTGCTTAAGAATAACATCTTCTGTAGGTCCGAAAAATTTTATAAGTTCATCGTCGCTGAATGAACGATTCAAATATTTCTGAGAAACATGATTGAATGATGCAAAAATTAATTTGTTAGTAGAAGTCAGAGTTCCATCTACATCAAAAATAACACCTTTAAGCTTGGCCATACATTACTTAATTTCAAAAATTACAATTCTGCCATCCATATTAATGGCACTATAAATATTACCTTTAATTCTAACTACATTATTTATTCTGCTATTACCCATAAATAAAACAGGTCTGAAGTTGTAATCTTTATCTATTTCAAAGACAGTACCATTTTTCGCTCCGAATACAATTTTTCCACCATCTTCCACTATTTCAGTAGGCGTAATGTCCAAACCGTATTTTAAGTCAAACTCTTTAATCAGGGAACCGTCAGCAGCAGAAAGAATATAAAATTTACCCTCTGTCCCTCTTGCAAAAATTTTCTTCTTGTCTTTGGAAATTCCAATCGATTCCCATCCATTTCCTTTGTCGGATTTCCAGATGGTTTTGCCTGATGCTAAATCTATTTTGTAAACAAATTTATCGGGCTGCATTACGTAAACTGCTTTGCCGTCAGTGCATGGAATGGAGCCTGCCGGTGCATAATATATATTATTCTTTTCAGTCCACTTCCAATTAGTCTTTCCGTTCTTGGTTTCGATATTATATAAAAAACCATCCCAAGAGCCATAGGTCAATGTGTTATTATAGAATAAAGGCCGTGTCTCAATCATTCCTTTTGCTGATTCGTTTGCCCAAATAGAAGTTAAGTTTGATAAATTAAAGCAACTTAATTTTCCATAAGAATCGCCGGTGATTAATCCATAACTATTTTTAGAAAGTTTGATGGTGGTTAATCTTGAAGTAATTGGCCCGCCGGCTACGGATTTATTTGTTATTTTACCGTTCTTTGAATCGAATACCAATATTGAGTCGTTAATCGAACCAACAACAAGCAATCCATTTAATGCAGTAGGTGCACTAAGATAATTATCATTGCTTTTGTAAGTCCATTTTATTTTGGCTTTAGTATCAAAGCAATACACTGAGCCGTCAAAAGAAACTGTATATAGATTACTGCCGTTATAAACAATATTTGAGTTGATGGTTTTACCTAAATCAATTTTACCTAATAAAGTTGAGTGATATGTAATTAAATCTGTAGAATCTGTTTTAATCACATTCAAATTATTTTTGTGAATAGAATATAGATATTTATCATTGTCTTTTGGGTTATATTCATAAATGGCAATGCTATCTTTACAATTCTTTACTACAGAATAACCCCAAAGTGCTTTATTGCTAAGTGTTGAGCGGCTCATCGCTGCGGGTATTCCGTTAAAGTTGAGTATATGATTTGAATGGCCGTGACCAACCATAATACTTTTAACGTTATATTTACTAAGCATATTTAATATCTTGTACCCATTATCAACATCACCGTCTAAAGGATGGTGCGCATAAAAAGAAATTTCAATATTTTTTGGAGCTTTTAATATCTGTTCTTCTACCCAGGAAATATCTTCAGGAGTAAAATGTCCGCCGCCGCCGCGCCATAAAACACCGCTATTAATGCCAATTTGCAAAGTATTATTGTACTGAAATGCAAATTTATTATCTTTAAATATTGCGGGGAAGTGTGTAGTTCCGCTTTCACTCCATTTTGAATCATGGTTGCCAGGGATAATATAATAAGGAATATTCAGCTTGTCTAAAATTATTTTTGCGCTATCTAACTGGTAATTCCTTCCTCTTTCAGCAATATCTCCTGTCACGATAACAAATTTTAGATCATTTCGGCTGTTTATATGCGAAACAACGCTAATTAAATCATTTGATCCCGTCGGATTTCCAATATGGACATCTGTAAGCCATGCGTATTTAAATTCTTGGGGAAATAAATAAAGTGTTACAAAAAGTATATAGAATAGTATTTTTTTCATTATTTTGCGCTTTACATTATTATTATTAAGTATAGAAATAAAAAAAATGGAACACAAAGTATATCTAAAAAGACACGAAGAAAAAAGAATAAAATCAGGTCATTTATGGGTTTTCAGCAATGAAATTTTCCTTATTGAGGGCGATCCCAACAACGGAGACATTGTTGAAATTTACGATAGTAATAAAGACTTTATTGCATCTGCATTCTATAACAAAAATTCACTGATTGCCTGTAGGGTTGTAAGCTATGATCCGGTGGAAGATATCACTGAAATA
>JAUZPC010000243.1 GCA_030706105.1 Bacteroidota bacterium
CGTTCTGTTTCTCGGCCAATATAATTACGGGCAGAGTAAAAATGTTATCACACCTGAAAACTTGTATTCTTCTGGTATCAGTGACAGGGCCACTGATAGTATTTATAGAGCAGGTTGGAATGAATGTTTGGATAGCCTAAAAGCAAGGAGATTTTGTTATAAAAGCTATGGCTTCGTTACTGGTTGGTATAGAGTTTGGGTTGAGATACTTAAAAATGAATTCGAAATTGATTTAATAGGTGGTGGCTGCGTATTATTACATAAAGAAAAAATATTTTGGTCGGGTTTCAATGATTGTATAGAATCCTACACAAAAGAGAAGTACGGGATGGATGTTTTTAAATACTCGAGTGATTTAGCAGAAGCTTCTGTACCTAAAAGCGAGTTCCTAAATAGGGATTCAGTAATGGCCCAGCTAAAATTTCCTTCAACTGCAAAAATGAATGGAATTAGAGGAAAAGTTTATGTAGAGGGTCTGTTAGACAAGGATGGGGCTCTGCAGGACCTTAAAATTGCAAAGGGGCTTGGATATGGCTGCGATGAAGAAGCATTAAGGCTGGCTAAAATGCTTAGGTTCCCACCTGCAAAAAATACTAAATATGCCAGAGCGCTTGGACTAATAACCATCCCAATTTTGTTTAAGGATAAAAATTAATGTTAAGCTTGAGAAAAATATAGAATAGAAATTCTGTCAATTTCAGGAGCTATATGTTAATAATAAAATTATCTATTTCATTAAAACTATTTTTTTTGTAATCTGTTTGCTGGCAGATACAAGCCTGCAGAAGTAAACGCCTGAAGCAAAACCCTGAGCGTTCCATTTTACTTCGTGGGTGCCAGAATTATACTTTCCATTCAGCAGCTCACAAACTTTTTGTCCTAACGAATTGTAAACATCCAATATTACTATTTCATCTTTTGGGATGCTGAAACTGATTACAGTTGACGGATTAAACGGATTCGGGTAATTCTGCTGCAAATCAAATGACTGCGCTGTCGTTTTAGCATTGTCTATGTCCCCCGTAATAGGATTAAAAACATCTTTAGCTATCCAGATATCCGTTTTGCCGTTAAACTGATGTTCCCATAGAATTGCTATGTGTGTTTTATTAGAGTCAGCCAGATACGCAGTTCCGGGCATATAATCTTCACCGGGAGCTTTTGAAATATTGACTAATGAATCTACAAATGCGTATAAAAAAGTACTAACAAATATCTCTTTATTCCCCGGGAGGGAATCACTTTCAAATGCCAGAAAATACTCTGTAAAATTAAAAGCCTTAGTAACCGGGATAGGGTATGAAAAATAAACAGGGTTAGTGCTGTTGCTGTTCGTGTTATTAGTTATAAAATCAGGAATTGGGGGATTATAAAAGTTGTATTCGCAACACTCACTCTTCCAAATATTGTTTGCCAAAGTCTGGAAAGAAATTCCTCTGTCTAATCCGAAACGCGGATTCTTGCTATGCAGGCCTTCTGAAACTGTGGTGTATAAATACGGAGGATTCTCCGGTCTCAAAAAAGTTATCAGGCATACTTTATCGGAGTCCGCATAAGCTTTTTCATACAGAAGCCGCATCATGTCGGCGTGATTAAATTTATACAGATCAGGTGCTTTGCAGACCAAAGAGTCCAGTAAAATTTTACCTGAGGTTTGCTGTGAATATTCTTTAATATACAGATTCCCGTTTTCAACCCAGGCAACTCTGTAATAGTCTGTTGCTATCCGTGGTTCAGCAGTTAGGGAATCCAGCATAAGAGAAGAATCGGCTAATTGATCATTGATGAAATGTTTGGAATATACTTGCCAGTAATTGTGTTTAGCCTGCCAGGTTACTCTTAGGTCCCGGTCAAATCCTGCAATTACGGGTCTTGACTTAAAACCTGAATCCGATGCAACTACGATATTATTTCCCATTACCGGGGCTATTTGTTTGAGGTAGACGGTATAGATCGAGTCCAGAACGTTTACCCAGCAAATGTAAGTGGCGGTATTGTACATAAACTCCGGGGAAGAAATGTCGTATTCAATATTATTTCCCGGGATATCAATTAATGTAGATGTCGTGAAATTCTGGCTGCGGATTTCAGCGGAAAACACTGAAATAAATAAAAACAAGATAACAAGTGTTTTGTTTATTAAACTTTTCATAGTAATTAAAATTTTAGTTTTAGGATACAAGAAATCAGGACTATTATACTATCCTGATTTTATGCTTCACCAAAATTTGTAAAATTAATCACTAATGTCAAGCTCATAGGGCAAAATTCTGGGGGCGTAAAACTTAAGCAAGCGTATGGGAATTGAAAAGAATGTTGCCCCTTTAAAATGAAGGCTGCTGGCATATTATTAAATACACCTTCTGTAATACTGATGTGGTGGAAGCAGAGCCCGTGCGAACACATTAATTATTAATTCGAAATCCAATCGCACTCTTGATGTTCCAAAAAATATTAAGGCGGCTCTTTACTTTAATGCTAATTTTGCGGGGTATTATATCACATCAATGTCCCCAAATAAGCTTAACAGTCAGGAAACGTCCAATACAACAAAATAGAGTATTTGGGCTGTAAGATGTAACACCAGATGGCCCGGAATGATTAATTAAATTTCATAAAAGGATTTAGCTAATTATTGGCTTTAAGGTGATATCTGCTGTTTTGACAAAAGTACTTTATAAGAAAAGTATAATTAAAATCGTTCTTTTGTATAAATAGGGGTTATTCAAAATTCCGGCTATCCTTAAAATTAAACCATTGTTAAGATATTTGGCATTTTATAAACAATCAAAAGGTGTAAGATGAAAAAGATTTTTACTCTGATGCTATTCTTTATTATTTCTTGTGATTTAACGGCCCAGACTGTATTCGGTATATTAGTTGATAACAATGGAAGTGCTTTAGGGGGGATATCGCTTAATCTGTATGTATCCCAGAAAGTTTATTCCGCCACTTCATTACCAAATGGTTCATTCACTTTTACTAATATTACCGCAGTTAAGGAGGAACAGCTTCCTGCCGGGTATTCCATTTCGGCCAATTTTCCTAATCCATTTAATCCAAGAACCAGAATAGAGATTACTCTCCCTAATAACGGGAATGTAAAAGCGGAATTGTTTAATCAAATAGGACAAAAGATAGGAACGGATATTGAGAAAAATTTTTCTGCAGGGAAGAGCTATATAGATCTTGAATTAAACGGATTATCAAATGGATTTTATATTGCACAAATAACCGTGGACGGAAAATACAAAATCGTAAGAAAATTAATGCTGCTGTATGGTAGTCAGCATTTAATTACATCTTCATCAAGCTCAAATACAGGTATGAACAAAACAGATCCGTTAGGCAACACTTCAATAGGAATTTTACTTGACAGCATAGTAGCATCCAGTGCTGTTATCGGGAGAAAAACTTTTACAAGTCTTCCGCTCTTAACAGGTAGTGAATTGAATCTGGGGAACCTTGTAGTTGAAAGATTTTGTCCCGGTATTCCAACAGTTGTGTATGCAGGTAAAACCTATAATACCATTCAAATCGGCAGCCAATGCTGGCTGAAAGAGAATCTTGATGTGGGCGTAAGAATAAATGGTGCAACAGAGCAAACAAATAATATTATATTGGAAAAGTATTGTTTCAATGATGTTGATGCTAATTGTACAACTTACGGGGGCTTATACCAGTGGGATGAAGCAATGCAATATGGAACAGCACCCGGTCTAAAAGGAATTTGTCCGACAGACTGGCACATACCCACAATAGCAGAATATGAAACATTGGGGGCAACCCTGAACAATGATGGTGATGCACTAAAAGCAGTTGGGGAGGGAACAGGAACCGGAGCGGGGACAAATACAAGCGGCTTTTCTGCCTTGCTGGCAGGATTCCGTTATTATACCGGGGCCTTTGAACTTTTAGGCAGGACCACTGTCTATTGGAGTTCTACCATGTATAGCGCTACAAATGCAAGCGAAATGATTCTTTACAACCAGGATAACAGAATTACTATGTATAACGGCCATAAGGGTGATGGGTTAAGTATCCGCTGTCTGAAGAATTAGCTGCGGGTTATCAAAAAAAATTTTAGAGCCGTCAGCATAGGCGGCTCTTTTAATTTATGCTCTGCAATAATTGCAAAAAAATAATAGCATTGCAGAATTCCACCGAATATTTCCGGTTAGGCCGATTGAAAATAGCAGGAGCCGAACCTTGTAAATACTTTATTACTTAAAATATTGAGAAATTCTGATTTAAAAAGTCCTTCTCACTTTTTCTGTTTTTTTAAAGCTGCCTTTGCTAAATTTTGATTTACTCTGAACTTTACAATATCGCTTATCAAATTTACAGGCAGTTTCTTGTCAAATGAAAATCGAACTGTCCCCTTGGAAGTCTCAAATCCCGTTAGCTCATTTTTGAAAGCTTCAATTACACTTTTGCTTCCGGGATAAAAGCCGATGTGATTTTTATGCGCTGCAAAATAAACCAGTACACCATAAAATTTAAATGCCGGCATATTGTAGCTTATTATTTCTTCAGCTTCCGGGGCTGCTTGTTTAATTGTGTCTCTTAATTCTTTCATCATGGCTTTAACTTTTGGGGGTAAAGCGGAAAGATATTCATCAACAGTTTTGAATTTGATTTTTATTTCCATTGCCATAATTAATACACATATGTAAAACTTATAGTGATAAATAACATATGAGGTTTACTATCGGATTGATTCAAGATAAGGTAATCCTGTGAGAATAAAAAAAAGATACATTGCTTTATAATAGGAGGTAACCAAAGGAATGGAAAAAGAAGAGAACTCGACCGTTAAAGGTAGGTTAGTTCATAATATATGTGCCAAAATAAATAACATATAGCCTTAAACTGAATTAAAATTATTGAGTGGGATAAGCACGCAAAAAAAAGAGTGCCGATACAGCAGCTCTTTTATCATTTCTGTGGAA
>JAUZPC010000244.1 GCA_030706105.1 Bacteroidota bacterium
TGATTGCCAGGGGCTAAACATTGCTCCCGGCCTGATCGATATCCAGATAGCAGGAGGAGGAGGATACCTGTTCTCTGCCCACCCGACAGCTGAAGCCCTTGAAGCCATGGCAGCCAGCATAACCCGCAGCGGAACAACGGGCTTCCTTATTTCGGTCCCGACCGATACATTTGAAGTCTACCGTAACGTAATTAATACTGTAAAGAATAACGCTCACCCGGCGGTTATCGGACTTCACCTTGAAGGTCCGTATATCAGTACTCACAGGAGAGGAGCCCATATGCGGAACCTGATAAGATGTCCGGAGGTAAATATGTCAAAAATCCTAATTATTGAAGATGAGCCAAAAATATCAAGGTTCGTTGAGCTCGAACTTGTTCATGAAGGATATGAGGTTATAACAGCCTTTGATGGCAGGTCTGGTCTGGAGCAAGCTTTAAGTAATGACATAGATTTAGTCATCCTTGACCTGATGCTTCCCGAACTAAATGGGATTGAGGTTTGCAGGCGCATAAGACGTGAGTCTGATGTGCCTATCATCATTTTGACTGCAAAAGATGATGTGTCTGATAAAGTAATGGGATTAGATATGGGCGCTGATGACTACTTAACAAAACCTTTTGCTATTGAAGAACTATTGGCGCGAATAAGAGTTGCTTTTAAACGTAAAAACAAAACCGATTCAACCTCCAATATGTACATTGCAGGCAAACTCAGTCTTTCATCAGATAGGCGCATTGTCACGTATGATGACAAGGAAATTTCTTTATCTAAGAAGGAATTTGATTTATTAGAATATCTCATGATAAATAAAAATATTGTCTTAAATCGAGAAAAGATATTAGAAAAAGTATGGGGATTTGATTTTTACGGGGACACAAATATTGTTGATGTATATATTAAATATTTACGAACAAAAATTGATCAAAAATATGGCATAGAGTTCATCCATACCGTAAGAGGAGTTGGGTATATCTTTGATTACGAATAGAAAAGGTTTCTTTTTTAGTATAGTAGATACAGTGCTATTTTTCCCAAGGTTAATGATAACTACAATTCGTACGTCAATTAATGCACGATTATCTGCTTCATATTTTAAAATTATGTGCAGAGTTTCTCTGCTGCTTTTTTTATGCACAATAATTACATTAGGCTACTATGGAATATCAAATGTTATAAGCTATGATTCTGTCAGATTGAATTCAACAATCCAGACCAGCAATGCGGAATCGATTACCAATAATCTTAAAAGTTTGCACTATACATTTTCAATTTACGATGGCAAAAACATTGTATATAAAGAAAATTCTTTAAGAGATACATTATTCCTAAATTATAGCTTCCCTTTTACTATTCAAAATAACAATTATTATTTTTTAATTTCCAAGCCTATTTCCTTAAATAATAATTTGCTGATATATTATGATATAACAGATGTAATTTACGAATTGGCCTATGTTGGAGCTGCATTTATTATAATTTCAACCTTAGGTATATTGCTTACTACTTTGCTGGGTATATCCGCAAATGGCCGCGTACTTTATCCGATTCATCAGATGGCAAAAGCAATAAGAAAAATTTCATCTTCAAATCTCTCACTTAGAATAAATGTATCAGACTCCAAAAATGAACTAAAAGAGCTTTCTATTGCATTTAACAAGATGATGGATGATATTGAATACTCTTACAATAATCAGCAGCAATTTGTTTCAGATGCATCTCATGAACTTAGAACCCCAATTGCAGTTATACAAGGTTATGCCAATATGCTAAATCGTTGGGGCAAAGAAGACCCTAAAGTTATGCAAGAGTCAATTGATGCAATCTCTAATGAATCTGAGAATATGAAAGATTTAGTTGAAAAACTTCTGTTTATAGTAAGAAGTGACAGTGATAGATTAACCCTTCAAAACGAAGATTTTGACTTGTCTGAGCTAGCAAGAGAAATTATGAAAGAAACCCAAATGATAGATAACAATCATATATTTGAGCAAAATATACAAAATTCAACTTTAATCAATGCAGACAGAAATAGAATCAAACAGGCGCTAAGAATAATTGTCGATAATGCAATAAAATATACCCCTCCAAATGGCAAAATAACTATTAATTCTATGGTTGAAAAAAACTATGCAATTATATCTATATCTGATACTGGGGTCGGTATATCCAAACAAGACATTGATCATATTTTTGATAGGTTTTATCGTTCAGATAAATCACGGACTAGAGAAAAGGGTGGCCATGGTTTAGGTCTAAACATTGCAAAGATAATTGTACTGAAGCATAAAGGTAAGATTAAAGTAAAGAGTAAGGTTGATGAAGGAACAGAGTTCCGTATATTTTTACCTATATCAAATAATTAGAAACCTCCCCTGAGGGCGGTAACTTTTTTTGAACAAATGAAAAAATAAGCCAGGGGAATTCATTCCGCTGACTTATTTAAATGCAAATCATTTAGCTTAACTTATATAATCTGCTTTCTTATAAATCATATAAAATATAAAACCAGGATATAATATAGCCGGCATATAATGCACAATAATAGATAAAATCCTAATAAGCTCATAATCATACACGTTCATGATGAGAAATCCAAAATATCCAATCTCTAATGCAAAAAAAGTAAATGCAATAATTATATAAAATATAACCGACAGTATATTTTTAAGTACTGTATTACCATTTTTAATTAATTTATAAATTATATTTGAAATCAAACTTACAAAGACTACCGAAGATATCATTTGCAGTATAATTCCAGCCAAAGAGGATCCGGTAGCCATTTTTGGTGTATTTACGTCTGAAAAAAAATCTGGATTTAAAAAGCCCCTTGTTGGAACTTTAACTAATATTGAATTAAAATTATAAATACGAATAGAAATATAAGTTACTCCTAGGAATATAATGTTTGCAATAACAAATATTATTATATCCCTTCCAATTTTAACTTTTTCAACATTTTTTACAACTTTTTTCTCCAATAATTTATTTGGCAAGTAAATTATTAAAAAGAATAAAGCTATAATTAATAATATAATGCCTGAGAAACTATCGTTAAATAAACCACTTAAAAAATCAATGATACCAATTCCTCCACCACTGGTGGTCATTTTAATTCCTCCTTATCTTGCTTGTGAGAATATATTAAAGCTTGCAAATAAATCCGGAAATCTTAGTGATTCTATTTTATTCCTCAAGTTCTTTTTCTTTTTCCGCCTTTAACTGTGGACCTATTTCTTTATTAATAAATTCTTCAACAGCTTTGTTTCTTTCTTCTTCAGTTTTAAATTCGCCTCTGATCGCAGCCAATTCTCCTGCATCCAGCCAAATTCCGCCACACATCGGGCATTCGTTAACTTTTACTTTTCTTTCCGGGCTCTCAAAATGGGTAAGCATAGGCATATTCTCGCACTTTGGGCAAATTCTATTTTCTTCAGCATTAACGCTGATATTTTCCTTTTTCCTAAGGTCTAATATGTCTTGATTTATTGGTTGACTGCTATTATCAAACCTTTTAAATTCAAATTCATCAAACCAGACACCTCCGCAACTATCACACACATCAAGCATAGTTTCTCCTGTTTTCTCACTTCTAAGTTCACTGCCGCAAGCCGGACATTTCATTTTGCAAACCCCTCTCATTTTATAATATAATTCTATGATATACGCGCATTTATTTATTAAAATAGTAACACCATTGTATTTTATTGTCAATGCTGTAACCACGAAAAAGCAAGCCAATGAAGCTTGCTTTTTATGGGTCCCATGTACCTGTCTGTATTTAGTTAATTAACATTCCAAGCCTACTCGCGGTCGTCTTTCATATTCAAAATACTTATCAAGCTTATCAAGTCTCATATTTAGCTTATCTAATTCCTGAGTACTAGAGGCATTTTGAACCCTCTCCAACAGTTTTTGTTTAATATCCAACAAGTCGCCAAAACCTACATCACGGTATTGATGCAATAAATTAATACCATTGTCAAATGGATAAACACGAATTCCTCTGACTCCCTGTCTTATAAGCATTCTCATCTCTTTAAACTCTTTGGCATTTCTCTTTTGCTCACCTTTGCTGTATGAGCTGGCTATGAAGTATAAAACATCAATTCTCGGACTGAGTCTATTAATGATGCGTGTTGCTCTCTTGGTTCTTCCCGTTATTGGGTCTCTTTCTATTCTTTCCTGAATATTTTCTAACATCATATCTCTCCTTTAAATTGTCTATATGTAACTTTATTTAATCTTTAAATTTTCTATAAATTCTGTATATACTCCATCATGCTTTTCTTTTATCTCTGTTCTTGTAGCATATATTACACAATATACTTTGCCATCTTTAACAGTTATTACTTCTTTATGATTTATATCATTAATTATTGACTCTTGCCCTGTCTTAATGTTGCATCCCCATGCCATTGCATTATTTTTGTCTAATTTAGTTTCCTGCGATTCGTCAAAATTAATATCAACTATTTTAAAGCCTTTTTCGTAATCTTGTTCGCTTCTTTTCATAATTCTTTTACGTTTTGACACTGCATCTTCCAGCGATTCCCCTTCTTGGGCGCATCTAACATTAACCATTAAAATGGGACCTTCTTTGTCGAAAGGAATAAATACACTATATGCAATTGGCAATCTATTATCTGTTAAATTATTTGAAATTTTAAACAAGTCCCAACCTTTAGGGAATTCAATGCCTACTAATTCATCATTATAAAAAATCTTTTCATTTCTTCCTAATACCTTTTGTCCGCTTACTGCTTTGCCTACGTTTTCTTTATTATACTCTCCCAAATTCTTATTTAATTCCAAGTATATCCCTCCTAATTTTAGTTTTATAAAATTATTATTGCAATGATATTACCACACTTTTCCACTTTTTTCAATGACTTAGCACAGAATTTTGAAAATACAATGTAAA
>JAUZPC010000245.1 GCA_030706105.1 Bacteroidota bacterium
AACGAACTTCCCCTGTTTAGCTCAATGGATTTAACCTTGGAGTATATGTTTATAAATAATACATCCAATGTAAAGGATTTTGGTTATAAGAATAACATGGCCATGTTTGGACTTCAGTTTAGTTTTTAATCATAAATTTGCAAGGGCTTACAGCAGACCGGCGAAAAGATTATTAAATTTTTAGGTCGGTGAAAAACAATTCACATTACATACTGCCGCCACTCTGTGGCTCCGACATCTTAACCATTCTTTTTCTATTAACATTTCGTCCTTACAGGACTCAGGAAAATAATTCTGTCTATAATGAATAATATTTTGCCACGATATTTAGAGACTGCGGAAAAGTAAACTATGATAAATCGAAAGAAAGATTTGTAAATTGTCATAAGTTGCTATTATACAAACGCAGATCCCCCTTCTATCCCCCTTAATAAGGGGAATAAACCCAATCAATTGGAATTTCACACAGTCTCTTTATCTGATGGAAGAAGAAGGAAATATATAAGTCCGGCTTTAGCCACAGTATAAACCAAAAAAGACAGGGAATGCTTCCCTGCCATGTTGGTTTCGAATGTTGTATAAAAACACCGTAGGTGTGCATGTTAGTAGAAAAACATAATATAATAAACCGGAGTACCGTAGGTACGACATAAAAAGTTTACATATGTAAAACATGCCGCCACTCTGTGGCTCCGACATCTTAATTATTCTATCTCTATTAACATTTCGTCCTTACAGGACTCAGGAAATAATTCCAATTTATTAATGATAATTTTTAATACTAATGTTTTTTGAAGAGACGTTCTGGGCTTGTAAAACTTAAGACTGATGAAAGTAAATGAACGGTTCCCAATATATTCATCCGGTTTGCAGTACGAAAAGAATAAGAAATTATTATTTTAATTTTTCAAGTAAATTAGTAAAGTCACTGGGGAGGGTGGAATCAAATCTAACGAACTCCTTGGTATGCGGATGAATAAATCCAAGCGTTTTGGCGTGAAGCGCCTGTCTTTGCATTATTTCAAGAAGGTTTTCAACTCTGCTTGTTATCTTGGGGAGATTGCTGCCGTAATGAATGACTCTGCCGTTATAGGTTGGATCGCCAAAAATCGGATGCCCGATGGCAGCTAAATGCACTCTTATTTGATGAGTCCTGCCTGTTTTAAGGCGTAATTTTATTAATGAAGTAAATTCAAATTCTTCAAGTACTTCATAATGTGTAAATGCAGTCTTACCATCGGTAGTGCTGTGAACAAACTTTTTTCTGTCTGATTTTGAACGGGTTATATTAAAAGTAATATCACCCTCGTTTTCTTTTAACCTTCCCCATACAACCGCCCAGTATTCACGCTCAAGGCTGTGCTTTGCAAACTGAGCTGCCAACTGTGCATGGGTCCAGTCATCTTTGGCAATAACAAGAAGTCCACTGGTTTCTTTGTCAATTCTATGAACAATACCCGGCCTCCCTGCTTCATTAACACTGCTCAACTTTTGCGAGTGATGCAGAAGAGCATTTACAAGCGTACCTGTCCAGTTTGCAAACGCAGGGTGAACAACTATTCCTGCCGGTTTATTTACAATAAGCAGATAGTCATCTTCATAAACAATATCTAAGGGGATATCTTCCGGCTCAGCAAAATCAGGATGAGGGCTTGTTGGAATAGTTACATCAATTACATCTGAAGGTAAAACAGTATAGCTGGGTTTTGACATCTTACCGTTTACAAAAACCAGGCCTGCTTCAATTAATTTCTTTACACGGGAACGAGTTGCATTTTCCAGACTGTTGGTAAGAAATTGATCCAGCCTTTCCTTCTTCTTTGTGGGGCTCAGTTCATAATGGAATTTGCGTTCAGTAATAATATTTGCCATAAAGGAATAATTCTATTCTTCTGCCGGCTTAGTATCTTTTTTGTTTGTGTCTGATGTTAATTCATCAGTTGAATTGTTTTCAGAATTTAAAGATCCCTCTTCCGTCTGTAATTCTTCTTCGGGCATCTCCTGATTCTTTTTATAAAAGATCAGCAGAAGCAGAACACCAATTGTTACAGCCGCATCAGCTATATTAAATACCGGAAAACGGTCATAGTTGTGGCCAAGAAAAGATATTTTAAAAAAATCCACATCTATAAAATCTACAACAAATCCATAGAATAAAGACTGATATCCATAAAAGATGCCGTAAAAAGTACGGTCAATTAAGTTGCCAACCGCACCTCCAAGAATAAAGGCAAGGGAAATTCTTAAACTTAAATTACTTTTTCTTACTGTATATAAATAATAGATTAATCCGATACTGGCAAATAAAGAGAAAAGAGAAATTGCAAGCTTGAAATAACCTCCCGGGTCATACCCAAAAGCCATACCCGGATTCTCAACATAAGTCATGCGCAGAAAATCACCGAGAATAGGTTTTGAACCCCTGAAACCGTTGATATTTAGAAATGGGACACCCTTTAACAGTAATTTAGTTATTTGGTCAACAATTACAATTGTTAATGATAAATATAAAGCTTTCAATTTACAACCTTAAAACCACTTTGAAACAAAAATTTAGTAATTGCCTTATTATACATATACTTTGCTGCATAATAAAGGACTTAATAATTCACGCATAAGGAGAAAAAATCAAGGTTTATTGGAAACGACCTCGATTGGCATGGAGACATGTACTTTCCTTTTTTGAAATGGCTCTGACAGCAGCAGTAATAAGCCGCAAAAAACAGCGATATCGGCGATATTACAAACAAAACTGCCGGGAAAGTAGTTTAATCTTATATCAATAAAATCTACAACCCTGCCATAAAAAAAAGCAGCATAGTTATACACTACACCATAAAAGATTCTATCAATCAAATTACCCAGCGCGCCCCCGGCAATAAGCGCAAACGATAATTTTTTTATAAATTTATCATCTTTTATAAGATAAATATAATAGATCATTCCCGCTACAATCAATAATGAAACAACAGCGGATAAAATTTTGAACACCGGGCCAAAATACATTCCGAAAGCTATTCCGGGATTTTCCACAAAAGTAAGGTTTAAACGGTTCTCTATAATAGAAAATACCTGTCCGTTACTAAAGCCCTTATGGCTAAAAGGGAAGGAAAATCCTTTTACAAACAGCTTAGTTAACTGATCAACTGCTACAACTAATAATGAATATAATAATATTCTCATTTAAAATCCGGACCTACATAAAACACCTGAGAGCAAAAACTATTTATTTAAATTTTTCTTGTTTTCTTTTTATTTCCACGCATAATTGGCTATGCGGAACAGCTTCAAGCCTGGCTTTAGGGACCAAGGGACAAGTTGGGCATAAGTGCTGCGGATTATCGATACAATCAATACAGATACCGTATGTTCCGCTTTCAATTCTTTTCAGAGATTCCTCTAAATATCCAAGGAACTTATTTTCTCTTTGTGCATATAAGAATGTTTTTTCTCTTTCCATAGCATCTGTACCCTGTTCGGCCATATGCAGTGAATAAGGAGAATTTTCATTTATATACTCACCGGTTGAAGGATCATACATTTGTTCCTGCAAATTCTGAAGCTGCTCTAAAATTTCGTCTCTTTTATCTAAAATAATTTTTTTAAATTGTTCAAGCTCTTCTTTACTATAACCTTTAATGTGCGCAACGGATTTACCCTGAAGCATTGGGCCTTCAACAAGGGGTTTTGTAGGTTGAGTGACCGCATTTTCAGTTTCCTGCTTTATCTTAGCATCTACATCGCGTGTCTTTTTACGGGGCATAACTTTCTCTTTCTTGTCTTTAGTAATCTTCTTTGTTTTAACATCAACTTTCTTCACGTCAGTCTTTTTTATAACAACTTTTGCTGCCGGAGTTTTTTTAACAACGGCTTTTTTAACTTCAATTTTCTTTACATCAACTTTTTTAACGTCATTTTTCTTAACATTATTTTTTTTAACCGGTTCAGCTTTTTTCTTAACAGGTTTTAAGGCTTTTTTTGCAGGAGCCGGGGCAGCTGCTTTTTTTGCCTTCACTGTTTTCTTTTTTGCTGCCAGCACTTTAGCTTTAGAAGCAGCAGCAGGTTTAGCTGTTTTCTGGACAGCTTTTTTCTTAGTAGTAGTAGTTTTAGCCATAGTACTTACTCCTTATTTTACCTTTTCAATATGAACGGAACAATCATATTCATTGATCTTCCATTCTGTTACGGAAGAATTATCTAAAGCCGGGGCAAATTCAATACTTGAGGCAAGTGTTTCATTTGCTATATAAGAACTAAACTGATTTAATGCATTATGTAATTTATCAGGTGCATTATATCTTATATGTATTCTGTCTATTACGTTATAATCGGAATCTTTTCTCATATTTTGAATGCGATTTACAAATTCTCTTGCCAATCCTTCCGAAATCAAATCATCTGTCAAGCTTGCGTCTATGGCTACGGTAACTCCTTCTTCTGATTCAACGACCCATCCTGTAATTTCGCTGCTAATAATCTCTACGTCTTCTTTAACTATCGTTAGCTCTTCATCTTCTATTGTTAATGTAATACTTTCTTTGTTTTCTAATTTCTTTATTTCTTCTTTTCCTAATTTCAATATCGCTGCCGATACTGCTTTAACTTTCTTACCAAATTTTGGGCCAATAGATTTAAAATTGGCTTTGGCAGACTTATTTACGATCTCTGAATCATCTTCAAGTATAATTAAGTCCTTTATATTCACTTCTTCAAGAATAACTTCTTTCATTTTTGCCAGGGCTTCGCGCTTTTCATTTTCAACCACAACCATAATTTTAGCCAATGGCTGTCGGACTTTTAGATTAGCTTTTGCCCTCATTGCCCGGGTTAAATATACAACTTTTTGAGCGATTTCCATCTTCTCTTCAAGCTCTTTTTCTATATAACCTACTTTGGGGAAATGGCTTAAATGTACAGATTCAAA
>JAUZPC010000246.1 GCA_030706105.1 Bacteroidota bacterium
AATAACAATAAAAGTTATTGCTAACCAGAATCCTTTCTTCATTTCCATTTCGTTTCCTTTATAATTTGTTACTAAATTTTCAACATTCCTATTATCGGATATTATAGTGATTAGTTTAGGTTAATTTTAATAATAAATGAAATATTTTAATGTTTTATTCAATTATTTTTTTGCTAAGCTAATAGTAGTGGACATCTTATCTAAGTGCCTTATAAATAATAAGTTATACGTTTATGTGCTGGGGGGTGTTGAAAGAATTTACACTCTTCAATCTTCGCTATAATGGTAAATGAGTTGTATAGCTATTGAATCATTTATAGTTGTATTTTTGTATGAATATTTGAGTGTATTTCTGAACTTATTTTTGAGATTAGAGTTACAAGTACTGGAGTAAGAACTGCGCCATAGAACGGTGGCAACTATTCCGATTAGTGCTAAATTTTATAGCTTAAGTATCTAAAAAAATAAGTACTACTGAAATTAATAATATGTAAAGTATTGCTTGATAAGTATGGTAAAATTTCGATTATTCAAGAGAGTCCATAACTAAAACTGAATTTTAAAATAATTTGCCTGCATTTAATTAGGAATTTAAGTATTTTTATTCTGTAAATAATATCAAGTTATCCTTAAATATTCAGTAAAATGCTTTTTAACTATAATACAGAGCCGCACAACAGTATTCTTATTGTAGAAGATGAGTTTATTATTGCTGCCGATTTAGCATTAAGTCTCCAACGGCTTAACTATTCCATTGCAGGTACAGCTGCAACCGGCATGGATGCAATTTCTCTGGCACTTGAAAAGCTTCCTGATTTAATAATTATGGATATCCGTTTAAGGGGAGAAATGACCGGTATTGACGCTGCCGAAATAATCAAAGGCAGCTTAGATGTGCCGATAATTTTCTTGACGGCTAATTCAGACGATGCTACTTTTGAAAAAGCTAAGTCAACCTTGCCGGAAAGTTTTATTATTAAACCTATTGACATCAAAGAGCTTAACGCAGCTATTCAAATTGCTTTGCAGCATTCAAAGTACAATGCCCATATTATAGAAAATGATAACTGGCTTAAGGCGACATTAGAAAGTATTGATGATGGTATAGTTGCATTAAATAATACCGGAAAAGTAAAGTTTATTAATAGAGCTGCATTAAATATCTTAAAATATGAACCGGATTATTTTAATAATTCTGACTTTTTCCGTCTGTTTAATCTTTATAGTATTGAAAATAATACCAGAATAGACAATTTACATGATGATATTCTTGACAATAAATTTATTAAGTGGGATGAAAATTTATTTGTACTTGACTCCTGCAATAATAAGAAATTCATCAGACTTAAGGCTTCTTTAATTCATGATAACAGGAAAAATATTTCAGGGGTCTTAATTGTGTTCCAGGATATTACCAGAGTTAAATTTGAAGAACAGAAAGCTAAAGAGAATGCTGATAAATCTGAGAGACTTAAAACTCAATTTATAAGCCAAATGTCACATGAAATTAGAACTCCATTAAATAATGTCCTTACTTTTGTATCTCTGTTAAAGGATGAGTTTGAAACTAAATTGCCTCTGGGACTTGAAGATGCGTTTACAATTATTGATTCCAGTTCAAGACGATTAATAAGAACAATTGAACTTCTTATAAATATGTCTAAATTACAGTCAGGAAACTTTGATGTTGATTTTCAGTTAATCGATCTTGATTCTGACTTGCTTGAAGATTTGTGCTATACTTTTTATCCGCGTGCTAGAAATAAGGGGTTATCCTTTCATTATTTAAAAAATGCTGATAATCCATATATTATCGGGGACAAATATTCTTTGGAACATATTTTTAACAACCTTATTGATAATGCAATTAAATATACAAACGAGGGAGGTGTTGAGGTAGTAGTTTTCAATAATGAGGAGGGAGATATTATAGTAGAAATAAAAGATTCCGGGATAGGAATGTCAGAAGAATTTCTTCCGGTGTTATATACACCATTCAGTCAGGATTCATCTAAAAATAACCACGAACTTAAGGGAACCGGCTTGGGTTTGGCTTTAGTAAAGAAATACACCGAATTAAACAACGGCTCAATTTCTGTTAAAAGTGAGGCCGGGAAAGGCACGGAATTTTCAGTAATATTCAAAGCAGTGAAGGAAAAATATAGAAATACTAACTAATATTTTTAACTACTTCAATTCCTAACTGCTCCATCCTGTAACGCAACTTTGATCTTGAAAGACCTAATATTTTAGCTGCTTTAACCTGATTTCCACCGGTAATTTTAAGAGTTTTTAATATTAATTCTTTAAGGACAACATCAATCTCAATGCCTTTACTAGGAATTTTTAATATGAATTTATCTTGGCTAATGTTACTTGTATGAGCATTGTCGGCTAAAAAATGAAAATGTTTTTCTTTTAATTCCAAATCTTCGGCAAGCAAAACAGCTCTTTCAATAACATTTTTAAGTTCCCTGATGTTTCCTTTCCATGGATAACTTTCCAAAAAATCCATTGCAGATTTGTCTATGCCATTAATTGTTTTGTTGAATTTTAGCGCAAATTCTTTTAGGAAAGAAAAAACAAACATAGCAATGTCTTCTTTTCTTTCTCTTAGGGGCGGTATAGTAATTCGTGCAACATTTAATCTGTAAAACAGATCCTCTCTAAAATTTCCTTTTCTTACTTCATCTTCAAGGTTTTTATTTGTAGCTGCAAGTATTCTTACATTTACGGATATTTCTTTTTCTCCGCCTAATCTGTAAAATTTTCTTTCCTGTAATACACGTAATAATTTAGACTGTAGATCCAAAGAGAGTTCGCCAATTTCATCAAGAAGCAAAGTACCGCCGTTTGCAAGTTCAAATTTACCCAGCTTAACTTTTTGTGAAGCGCCGGTGAATGCCCCTTTCTCATGCCCGAATAGTTCACTTTCGGCCAATTCTTTTGGTATGGCAGAACAGTTAATCTGGATGAAAACATTATTTTTTCTTGGGCTTTTCTGATGTATGAATTTTGCGACCACTTCTTTGCCCGTACCGCTTTCTCCTTCAAGGAGAATGGTCGTGTCAGAGCTTAAAGCTAACTTTTCTACAGAATTAAGTAAACGCTGAATCTTGTGGCTGCGCCCAAAATACTCTTTTGTTAGTTCATCTTCTCTTAATATTGTGTAAAGCTTATCAACTTCGGCTTTCAAATTTAAGGTATCAACTGCCTTATTTAATATCATTTTAAGCTGATCGATATCAATTGGTTTTAGCAAGAAATCGAAGGCTCCGGCCTGAATTGCAGAAACAGCAAGTTTTACATCTGAATAACCGGTAATCATAATAACCGGGATGTGGTAGAATTTTTTTTGAAATTCTTTTAGTAATTCAATTCCATTATGTGTGGTTAAATAAATATCCAGCAGAATTATATGCGGGTCATATTCCTGAATTTTATCAAATGACTCTTCGGCATTCATGCAAATATCAGCGTCATAACCTAATTTGACTAATACTTTTTTTAATGATAAACAAACCAGGTCGTCATCATCTATTATTAGTATTTTATAGCTCATTTTTTAACCTTTAACTAAACATGAATTAAATATTACAGAAAAAGTTGTACCCTCACCCAATTCACTATCAAAAAGTAATTGTGAATTATAATCTCTTATTATGGAATTGCAAACACTTAAACCCAATCCGGTTCCTTTGTGCTTCTTTGTAAAAAAATCATTAAAAATTTTATCTTTATCGGAGTCGCAGATGCCAATACCGTTATCTTTTATTTGCCAAACAATATCTTCCTTATTCCGAAATGTTGAAATTGTGATGCATTTTTTTTGTTTTGTTGAAGAAATATCGAATGCTTCAATTGCATTGCTGATCAAATTAATAAATACTTGAAGTAATTTATTTTTATCAACTATTAAGTTCGGAAGGTTATCTTCAAGAGAGCTTTGTATTAAAATCTTGTTCCTAAAAGCTAAACCATGTAGTAGTGTAATTGAGTATTTTGTGATTTCATTTATTGAACATTCTTGTTCTTTACCCGCAGTTTTACGTGAAAAATCCAGGACATTATCCACCAGGTCCTGAATTCTTTCCAATGCCTGGGTAGATGACTTGACTGTTTCATTCGCTTCACTTGGCAGCTCATCTTCAATCATTATCAAATGAGCTAAACCCAGCTTAATTGCAGATAGGGGATTCCTTATTTCATGCAAAAGGCCGGCAGTCATCTTGCCTAATAATTGTAACTTGTTATTCTGTATATTTTCAGAACTCATTATTCTAACCGAAATTTCTCTTAAATTTTTTGTATAGTTTAAAAAAATAAAACTTCCATTCAAAAATAAAAACTTTTGGCATAATTATTAAGTGCTTTTTCTTTTGCCAGGAGTTTTTCCATGAATAATTTTAATAAATTTAAACCAAAACGAAATATATTGATTAAAAAATTAAAAAGTAACCTGAATGAAGTATTATTTCACTCTTTTTATAATTACCATGGTTTTATCATCAGAATACTGCCCGTTTTTAGAAAATTTTATTACATCCTCTAATATTCCCAATGCAATTTCCTTTGGCGACAAATCTTTCAATGAAAGGAAAAGATTTGTGAGCCGTTCTTCACCATAATTATCAAAATTTGAGTCTGCTGAATCGGTTATCCCGTCTGTATATATCAGAAGGACATCACCTTTCTCAAAATTGATATTTTCTACAGTATATTTGGCCAATGGACTAGGGCCTAAAAGCGGTCCCGTTGTATCTAAAGTTATTACTTTATTAAGGCTGTTTTTAATAAAAATAGGGGGGTTATGTCCTGCATTTGAATAAAGGAAAAGTCCGCCGGCATCATTAGAAAGTTCTCCATAAAACAGTGAGGCAAATCTGTCATCTGAAAAGATTTTATTAACAAGAGCAT
>JAUZPC010000247.1 GCA_030706105.1 Bacteroidota bacterium
CACCACCCAGGCTCCTTACTCTGGTGGTTTTTATACCGATATTTTCAACCGTCCCGGCTTTATCTCCCACAACTATAAAATCCCCAATCTCAAAGGGTTTGTCAAAGAAAATTACAAAATAGCTGAATAAGTCCCCAAGTATTGCCTGTGCTGCTAAAGCTATGGCAATACCGCCTACACCCAAACCTGCACTTACGGTTGATACTTTAAAACCAATATTATCTAAAAGAAATATTAATCCGATGGACCATATTATAAACCCGAAAATATTTACTATTCCCGATATCTGTTTTTCGCGGGAGGAGCCGTCTTCTTTATTCTTAAAATAGGAATTGAGATATATTCTTATCACCCCGATAATTGTTTTTATGCCTAAAAATGTCAGCAGAAAAACAAATACGGTGTGAATTTTATTTTCAACTTTATAGGGGAACTCCAGTGACCCGACGGCAAAATATAAAATTCCGATATAAACAAGCGGAAGAAGCGTATGTTCAATTCCTTTTATAAGGATAGAATCGAACACTTTATTTGATTTAGCGGCTTTCTTTTTAAAGCCTCTCAGCAGTAGTTTTGTAACAATTATTATTACTGCTGTTGTTACAATAAATACTCCGGCAACAATAAGATAATCTCCTATTGTATTGTGGAAATACTTTTTATCTAAAAAATTAAGATCCATTGTTTTGCTTTTGTTAAGAATTATTCCAATTATTTAAAACAGTCAAACCATCTTTCCCTGACATTTCAGGGTAGAACTGGATCCCTGTTAAATTTTCTATTTGAAGAGAAGCGGCATACTTTTCGTTGTTAATTGATACTGAGGCGATTGAATTTCCGTCTTTGGGCAAAAAAAGTCTGGAATTAAAATAATATTCTGCTTTTTCCCCCTCTGTAAATATTTTATTATCTTTTTCAATCTTAATGCTAAAGAAGCCGGAAATTTCTTTTTCCCAGATAGATACTTCACTATTAACTAACCCAAGGCCTACCTGCTTTGATTGTAGTATTTTTGTCCCGCAAATAGAGCATCCCACTCCTATTGCCAGAAGAGGTTTTTTACAAATTCTAAGCAGGGAAAACAAATTTTCAAAATGAAGTTTTTTAATAAGTGTTTCCGGGGTATCGTCGGAATGGAAAATTACTTTATCTGCTCTGGTAATTTCAATTTCATTTTCTGTAAAAGAATATTGAATGTTTAATTCGGACAACGCCTCAAACAAGAGATCCGGCTTAGTTTGTCCATAATTTATAACTGCAATCATAAGAGACTTTTTATTCTATAATCGTAATTCCATAATTTTACTTAATATGGAACAATCACATTAGTTAATATAATTAAAATAGGGCAAGTAATTTATACTAAGTATTACTTAATATTAATTGGACCTGCCCGTTTTCAATCTGATGTCCGGTAATTACGGTTAGTACTGATACCGGTCTGAATTTTACATATTCAATTTAATACACTGACCAAAAATATGGAAAATTAACCTTTTGTGAAAATTAATTTTCCAGTATTGCCTACTTCAACTTTTATGGTATCTCCCTGCAGAAATTTACCCATTAATATTTCCTGGGATAAAGGATTTATCAGATGGCGCTGTATGGCTCTTTTAAGAGGCCGTGCTCCATAGGTAACATCAAATCCAAGTCTGGCCAGCCAGTCTTTGGTCTCATCATCCACATTCAGAATAATTTCCTTATCATTCAAGAGCTGCTGAACATTAGCAAGTTGGATATCCACAATCTGCCGTATTTCACTTATTGTAAGCGGTTTGAATAGTACCACTTCATCAATCCGGTTTAAGAACTCCGGTTTTATTGTTTTCCGCAGAAGGGCAACAAGTCTGTTTTTTAAATCGTCAATAATGTTCTCTATATTTTCATCGGTTGCATTTTCCAGTTTTTCGTGGATCAAATGCGAACCCAAATTGGAGGTCATTATTATAATTGTATTTTTGAAATTTACAATATTACCCTGATTGTCAGTCAGCCGGCCGTCATCTAAAACCTGTAGAAGGATATTGAAAACATCCGGATGTGCTTTTTCAATTTCATCTAAAAGAATGACCGAATAAGGCCGCCTTCTTACCGCCTCGGTTAACTGTCCGCCTTCTTCATATCCTACATATCCGGGAGGGGCTCCGATTAATCGTGAGACGGAAAACTTTTCCATATATTCCGACATATCAATTCTGACCATTGAATGTTCATCATCAAAAAGGATTTCAGCCAATGCCCGGGCAATTTCAGTTTTGCCTACGCCGGTTGTACCCATAAAGATAAATGAGCCGATAGGGCGGTTGGCATCCTGCAGGCCGGCACGTGATCTTCTGATAGCATTGGCAACTGCATATACTGCCTCATTTTGCCCCACTACTCGTTTATGAAGCTCATCTTCCAGTTTAAGAAGTTTGCTCTTCTCGCTTTCCAGCATTCTGCTAACCGGAATACCCGTCCATTTTGCTACAACTTCTGCAACATCCTGTGCCTCTACTTCTTCCTTCAGCATTTTTGTTTCTTTCTGGATGGAGGCGAGTTCTTCGGTTTCCTGTTTTAATTGTTTGTCTAAAGATACAATTTTCCCATAGCGGAGCTCTGCAACTTTTCCCAAATCACCTTCACGTTCATATTTATCGGAAAGCAGCTTTGTGTTTTCTATATCAGATTTCATCGAGCGGATTTTCTGGATTTTTTGTTTTTCCAAGTCCCAATGCAGTCTGAACTGGTCCCGTTCTAAATTATAATCCGCTAATTCTTCATTAACAGTTTCGATTCTTTTTTTTGAGTCATCATCTGATTCTCTTTTTAAAGCTTCGCGCTCAATTTCCAATTGTTTTATTTTCCGTTCAACCTGGTCTAATTCTTCCGGCATTGAGTCAATTTCAATGCGAAGTTTTGAAGCAGCTTCATCTATTAAATCAATAGCTTTATCGGGCAAAAACCTGTCGGTTATATACCTTGCAGAAAGAGTAGCAGCGGCTATTATAGCTCCGTTCGTAATTCTTACTCCGTGATGGACTTCGTATTTCTCTTTTAATCCTCTAAGAATAGAGATGGTGTCGTCAATAGATGGTTCGCTTACAAGTACCGGCTGAAATCTTCTTTCAAGGGCAGCATCTTTTTCTATATACTTTCTGTACTCATCCAGAGTTGTAGCGCCGACACAGTGAAGCTCACCTCTGGCAAGAGCGGGTTTAAGGATATTGGCGGCATCCATTGAGCCTTGTACAGCACCGGCTCCCACAAGTGTATGCAGCTCATCAATAAATAAAATTATTTCGCCGTTGCTGTTCTGCACTTCTTTAAGCACGGCTTTAAGCCTTTCCTCAAATTGCCCTCTGAACTGAGTTCCGGCAATAAGTGCCCCCATATCAAGTGCAACTATTGTTTTTGTTTTTAGGTTTTCCGGCACATCGCCGGCAATTATTCTGTGTGCAAGTCCTTCTGCAATGGCGGTTTTACCAACCCCCGGTTCTCCAATTAATACGGGGTTATTTTTTGTTCTGCGTGAAAGCACCTGAAGAACTCTTCTTATTTCTTCATCTCTGCCTATTACAGGATCCAGTTTTCCGAGTTTAGCCAGTTCATTTAAATCACGGCTGAATTTTTTCAGCGACTGGTATGTATCCTCTGCGGTTTGTGTTGTAACACGTTGTCCGCCTCTTACGTCACGAATTGCAAACAGTACATTATCCTTTGTTATACCCATATCATTAAGCAGTTGCCCTGCTTTGTCGGTGGATTTTGCAAGAGCAATTACCAGATGTTCTGATGAAACAAACTCATCTTTCATGTTCTTAGCTTCTTCGGCGGCATCGTCAAATACTTTAATAGTATTTGGTGACATTGACTGGTTTCCCAGTCCGGCACCGGTTACCTGCGGAAATGAATTCAATAATTCATTAATCTTTATCTTTAATAAAGATATATTTCCACCTGTCTTTTGAAGTATCGTATCTGCTATGTTGCCCTGTTCCTGAACAATTGCTGCTAACAAATGCACCGGTTCTAAAACTTGATTATTATAATTCTGAGCTATTTCAATTGCGGTTTGTATTAGTTCTTGTGTCTTTATTGTAAATTTATTGAAATTGAATGCCATTTTATAACCTCATTAAAAATCTTTCCATACTTATTTTATATATTTCAATACCTAAAAATATAATTTACTTTCTAATTATATATAGGGGAGTAAGCACACCGCAAACATAATATTTTTTACGATTAAGATAAAGTGACTGGTGAGTCATTATTTAAAGTCCTTTTATAATGAATTGTTAAAATGTCATATTAAAATTATTTTTAAAGTTTTATAAAAAATATGTTATGATTAAAGAATTAGAGAATGACATAATCGCCGCCCTGGCAACACCGGTTGGCTACGGAGCTCTTTCAATTATAAGAGTCAGCGGCAAGGACTGTATAAATAGTGTGGACGGAATATTTTCGGGCAAGTCCAGGTTAACTGATGCTCCCGGCTATTCTTTGCATTATGGAAATATAATTGCGCGGGACAGGGTAATAGATGATGTCATTGTCAGTTTGTTCAGAAACCCAAATTCATATACCGGTGAAGACAGCTGCGAGATAAGCTGCCACGGCAATCCATTGATTGTAAAGAATTTGTTACAGATTTTATTGCAGCAGGGAATTAGGCCAGCCGAGCCGGGTGAGTTCACAAAGAGAGCTTTCCTTAATAATAAGCTGGATCTTTCACAGGCTGAAGCGGTTGCCGATATTATTAATTCAAGCACGGAGTCATCACTTAACGGAGCCCGTTCGCAGTTAAACGGATTGCTCTCTGGCAAAATTAAATTGCTGAAAGAACAGATCCTAAATGCTGCATCATTGCTTGAGCTTGAATTGGACTTTGCTGAAGAGGATGTGGAGTTTATTGAAAGAACCAG
>JAUZPC010000248.1 GCA_030706105.1 Bacteroidota bacterium
GGGAGATGCCTCCGGTAAAGCCAGAATTGCCTATATGAAATTAAAAGACAGTAAACTTGTTTTTGAACTTGAAGACAAGAAAGTGGAAGTGATAAACAATTTGCCAGCACAAGAAGTGTAATATACTTTGTAAAATTTAATAAAAAAAAGCGAAACAAGATTTCGCTTTTTTTAAGACACTCCAAATAATATTTTCAACTAAGAAGCGGTGTTACTTAGGCCAAGCACATATTCATTTATAGCTTTGGCAGCAGTTCTGCCTGCGCCCATAGCAAGTATTACAGTTGCTCCGCCGGTTACAATATCACCTCCGGCAAAGACACCGGGTTTATTGGTCTTCATTGAGTTCTGATCAACTAATATATTGCCCCATTTGTTGAAATTCAAATCAGGTGTAGTTTGCCTGATAATTGGATTAGATCCGTTTCCAATTGCAATAACCGCCATATCAATATCCAAAACATATTCCGAACCGGCAATAGGAATAGGACGCCTTCTGCCTGAAGCATCCGGTTCACCTAATTCCATTTTTTGTAATGAAACGCCCTTAAGCCAGCCATTCTCATCTCCAAGGAACTCAAGCGGATTAGCCAAATAATTAAAGATAATACCCTCATCCTTTGCATGGTGAATCTCCTCTTTACGGGCAGGCATTTCAGCATCTGATCTTCTATAAACTATATAAGCATTCTCAGCGCCAAGCCTTTTAGCAGTTCTAACAGCATCCATTGCAGTATTGCCCCCGCCAAAAACTGCAACATTTTTACCACGGCAGTCAAACACGGGTGTAGTCATATCAGGAAATTTATATGCTTTCATTAAATTAACTCTGGTAAGGAACTCATTTGAAGAATAAACTCCATTAAAGTTTTCCCCCGGAATATTTAAGAAATATGGAAGTCCGGCCCCAACTGCGATAAATACGGCTGCATACCCCTGCTCCATTAACTCATCAACAGTATCAGTTAAACCGATAACTGCATTGGGTTGAAAATCGACACCGAGTTTTTGTAATGACTCAATTTCAAGACGCACAATTTCTTTTGGCAGTCTAAATTCAGGAATTCCGTAAATCAAGACACCACCGAGATCGTGCAGTGCTTCAAAAACAGTAACATCATGTCCCATTTGGATAAGGTCACCGGCACAGCTTAATCCTGCCGGTCCACTCCCAATAACAGCAATTTTTTTACCCGTCTTAGCTTTTACTTCAGGTAACTTTCCTAATTTATTTTCCCTTTCATAGTCTGCTACAAATCGTTCCAACCGGCCAATGGCAACAGGCTCTCCTTTTTTACCGACAATACATAAAGACTCACATTGCTCTTCCTGAGGGCAGACTCTCCCGCATATAGCAGGAAGCATGTTGTCTTCTTTTATTTTTGCAGAGGCTTCGGCAAATTGACCGTCGGAAATCAATTTTATAAAATCCTTAATTTTGATTCCAACGGGACATCCGTTAATACAAGTCGGCTTAGGGCATTGAATACAGCGCTCTGCTTCCATTCTGGCAAGCTCTTCGGTGAGACCTAAATTAACTTCAGCGAAATTCTTATTCCTTACTAAAGGAAGCTGCTCCGGCATTTGCTGTCTTGGAATTTTCATTCGTTCTTTGTTCGATAAAGGCATAACTTATCCGGGATTTAATTATTATTTGTTTAATTCGTTAGTGTACATTTTATCATAATTGCAAATATGCTCCCTTGCGGCAGCTTCTTCCACATTATAGATTTTATTTCTGCGTTCAAGAGTAAGAAAATCAACCTTATGAGCATCAAACTCAGGTCCATCCACACAAACGAAAACCGTTTTATTATCAACAATTGCCCTGCATCCTCCGCACATTCCGGTTCCATCAACCATAATGGGATTAAGGCTGACAACAGTCTTAATACCATAAGGTCTGGTAGTTTCCGCAACTGCTTTCATCATAGGAATGGGACCGATAGCAAGTACAAAGTCTATTTTCCGGCCTGAATCAATTAAAGCCTGAAGCTGCTGAGTGACAAAACCTTTAATACCGTAAGAGCCATCGTCAGTAGTAACAAAAACCTCGTCAGAAGCTTTTTTAAGTTCGTCTTCAAGAATAACAAAATCTTTAGATCTGCCGCCAATGATGGAGATAGTATAATTGCCTGCATTTTTTAATGCAACAGCAGTTGGATAAGCTATTGCCGTGCCGACACCGCCTCCAATACTAACGGCAGTTCCAAAATTCTCAATATGCGATGCTTTCCCTAGAGGACCTACAACATCGCGGATAAAATCGCCTGAATTTAATTGGTTAAGTTCTAATGTGGTTTTGCCAATGCCCTGCACAATAATGGAAATTGTACCTAATTCCGTATTTGAATCAGCAATAGTCAAAGGAATTCTTTCACCAGTTTCATTAGCACGGATAATTACAAATTGACCGGCTTGTCTTTTCTTAGCTATTTTAGGAGCTTCAATTTCAAACCTTTTAATATTTGGGGCTATAAATTCAGCCGAAATTATTCTATACATATATTACTTTTTTAACTCTGATTGTTGCTTGTGATGAGCATCTGCAACAGCAATTGCAGTCATATTTATTATATCTTCAACTTCTGCGCCAATTTGCATCACGTGAATAGATTTTTTCATGCCCATAAGAATAGGCCCAATAACTGTAGCCTGTCCTATTCTGGCCATTAATTTATACGCAATATTACCGGCAGAAAGGTTAGGGAAAATTAAGACATTTGGCATACCCTTTAATGAAGAGAATGGGAATTCTTTTGCCATAATTTGAGGGACAAGTGCAGTATCTGCCTGCATCTCACCGTCTATGCAAAGGTCAGGTCTTAATTTTTTAACCATTTCTGTAGCAATTCTCACTTTTTCACATTCAGGATATTTTGAACTTCCGAAGTTACTAAAAGATAACATTGCAATTTTAGGGTCAATGTCAAATTCTTTAACTGTATCAGCAGCAGAAATTGCAATTTCGGCTAATTGCTCAGCAGTAGGATCAATATTTACAGAAGCATCCGCAAAGAAATAGACATTGTTCTTTGCTACCACAATATACAACCCAGAAACCACTTTGAAACCCTCTTTTACACCGATGCACTGTAATGCAGGTCTTATGGTTTCAGGGTAGTGACTTGTCTGCCCGGAAAGTAAAGAATCTGCGTCTCCGAAATGAATCATCATAGACCCGAAATATATTGGTTTTTCCATTAGAGCTTTAGATTCGTTTAGAGTAACTCCCTTTCTCTGCCTCATCTTATAAAATTCTTCGGTATATTTATCTAAATCGGCTGACTTTTTAGGGTCAATGACTTTAAATAATTTATCATCATATCCCAAGCTGCGAACTGTTGCTTTAATTTTCTCAACATCACCCAACAAGATAGGGTGTGCAATATTTTCAGATAATGCAGAAAATGCGGCATGAATAATTTTTTCATTTTCGCCTTCAGTATAGACTACACTCTTAGGATTCTTTTGTGCTTTATGAATCATTACCCTGATAACCTCTTTAGACAGGCCTAATCTTTCTTTCAGTTCTTCTTCATAAGCATTCCAGTCTTCAATAATATGTCTGGCAACTCCGGTTTCAATAGCAGCACGAGCAACTGCAGGTGCAACCTTCCAAAGTACGCGGGGATCAAATGGTTTAGGAATTATATACTCTCTGCCGAACTCAAAGTCTTGTCCGCCATATGCACTTTTTACCATAGCGGTAACTTTTTCTTTTGCCAAACCAGCCAGTGCCCTAACGGCAGCCATTTTCATTTCTTCATTTATAGCGGTAGCTCTAACGTCTAATGCTCCTCTAAAAATAAACGGGAATCCCAGAACGTTGTTAACCTGATTTGGATAATCGCTTCTTCCGGTTGCCATAATTAAATCCGGCCTGACAGAAGTAGCATCTTCATAATCAATTTCAGGGTCAGGGTTAGCCATTGCAAAGATAACCGGATTAGGAGCCATTACACTAACCATCTCTTTAGTAACAACATTGCCTACAGAAAGTCCTAAAAATACATCAACATTATTAAATGCTTCAAGCAATCCGCCTTCAAAATGGTCGCATGCAAATAACTCTTTATACTTATTAAGATCTTTTCTATCCTTAGTTAAACAACCTTTTGAATCAAACATCATGATGTTTTCTTTTTTAGCTCCGGCCATAATATAAAGCTTGCAGCAAGAAATAGCCGCAGCGCCGGCGCCATTAACAAGAATTTTAACTTCACTAAGCTTTTTACCGGCAATTTCCATTGCATTTATTAAAGCAGCACATGATATTATAGCCGTACCATGCTGATCATCATGAAATACAGGAATGTTCATTGTTTTCTTCAAAGTTTCCTCTATTTCAAAACACTCAGGAGCTTTAATATCTTCCAGATTTATACCACCAAAAGTGGGTTCCAGATACTGAACAGTTTTAATAACTTCTTTTGCGTCTTTTGTTTTAAGCTCAATATCAAAGACGTCAATATCAGCAAATCTTTTAAATAAAACACCTTTTCCCTCCATTACCGGTTTCCCTGCAGACGGGCCGATATCACCAAGCCCTAAAACTGCAGTACCATTAGAAACTACTGCAACCAGGTTTCCTTTAGCGGTATACTTGTAAACATCTTCTTCGTTCTTAGCAATTTCTCTGCAAGGTTCAGCAACCCCAGGAGTATATGCCAGAGACAGATCACGAGACGTTAAGCAAGGTTTAGTTGCAACTACTTCAACTTTACCTTTCCTACCCATACTGTGATAATCTAAAGCCTCTTCTTTACGTATTTTCATTTGAAAGCCTTTATTTAGATTATATTATAAAATACTATAGCACTTTTAATGGCTATAATTATGAAAAAAAAAATATCGAGTTATATTACGAAAAGAAAGTCTAATTATCAATAGATAGAA
>JAUZPC010000249.1 GCA_030706105.1 Bacteroidota bacterium
CTTTTTTAATCCGGGATGCCAGTATTTATAATTGCCTTCATTTATACTGTATATGTGTCCTTTTTTAGGAGTTTTCATAAACTCGTGTGAAAGAAGGAACTCTCCAAAAGAAGGATCCAGAGTAAACCCGTGAGCTCCATGTCCTGCTGTGTAAACAAGTATAGTGCTTGACCCGTAAACGATATAACCGGCAGCAACCTGATGGATACCGGGCTGAAGGCAATCTTCCAAAGTACCAGGAGAGCCTTCAGGCGATATTCTCCTGTAAATTGAAAATATTGTACCAATACTTATATTTGCATCTATGTTAGAAGAACCATCTAGAGGATCAAATAAAATAACATACTTACCAATTTTTTTCCCCGAAGGTATATGTATAATATTTTCTTCTTCTTCAGAGCCAAGGACACAAAGATGACCTCCGTGGTCAAGTGCCCTTATCATCATATCATGAGCAAAGATGTCCAGCTTTTTAACTTTTTCTCCATGCACATTATTATCACCGGTAAAGCCTAAGAGGTCTGCAAGACCGGCTTTATTAACTTCCAGAGAAATCACTTTAGCAGCAAGTGAAAGGTCATGTAAAAGTTTAGATAATTCACCTGTAGCTTCAGGGTGCTGTTTCTCACCTTCTATAATATGCCTTGCAAGTGTCATGAACTGGGTATGTGCCATAAACTACTCCTTACTAGCTTTCTGTTTTTTGGTTAACAAATTCTTTGGTTATTTCCTGATCTTTAAACTGCAACTGATATAACTTAAAGTAAATTCCTTTTTTAGCCAAAAGCTCCTGATGATTACCTGTCTCTTTTATTTCTCCTTTATGCAGTACTATTATTTTGTCTGCATTTTGTATAGTTGAAAGTCGATGAGCAATAACAATAGCAGTTCTGCCTGCCAGCAGCTTCTGTATTGCGGTTTGAATTAACTGCTCTGTTTCAGTATCTATGCTTGAAGTTGCTTCGTCTAATATAAGTACGGCCGGGTCAAATGCAAGTGCTCTGGCAAACGAAATCAATTGTTTCTGGCCTACACTTAAAGTGGCACCCCGTTCTTTAACAACCTCATCATATTTATTTGGAAGGTTTTGTATAAACCTGTCTGCACCTACAAGTTCTGCAGCCTCCAATATTTTTTCATCTGTTATATGAGAGCTGCCCATATTAATATTTGATTTAATTGTACCGGAGAAGAGAAATACATCCTGCAGCACTATGGAAATATATTTCCTAAGGTCTCTTTTATCTATATCACTTATATTTCTGCCGTCAAATAATATCTCACCTTTATTTATGTCATAAAAGCGTGTTAACAAACTGATAATACTTGTCTTGCCAGCACCGGTGTGCCCTACAAAAGCAACAGTTTCACCCGGATTAATTTTAAATGAGATATTCTTTAGAACAGTATCTCCTTCGTTATATGCAAAAGTAACGTTCTTAAATTCAATTTCGCCATTTACTTTTTTCAATTTTTCGGCGTTTTCGTTATTTTTAATAAACGAATCATCGTCAAGAAGCTGGAATATTCTTTCTGAAGAGGCCATGGCGGTCTGCATAATGTTATACTTTTCAGAAAGGTCTCTTATAGGACGGAAAAACATTTCAGTGTACTGGATAAATGCAAATAACACACCAATGGATAATGTACTATGTAAAATTTCACCGCCGCCATACCACACAATAAGGCCTACAGCTATGGAACTTAACAATTCAACTGTCGGGTAGAATACCGCATAATAAAATATCGACTTAATATTTGCAATTCTATAGTCATTATTAATTGTTGAAAAAGTATTAAGCTCATCTTTTTCTTTTCTGAAAATATGCACTACATTCATTCCGGTAATATGCTCCTGCATATATGAATTCAGTCTGGCTAAATATAAACGCACGTCCCTGTAAGTTTCTCTTACTTTCTTTCTGAACAAAAAAGTGCCGTAAATTAAAACAGGTAAGACGGAAAGAGTAACAAGGGAAAGCTTAATATCCATGTAGAACATAAATCCCAATATCCAAAGAATAATAAATACATCGCTAAACACCATTATTATCCCGCTGGAAAAAAGCTCATTAAGCGACTCCACATCATTAGTAACTCTTGTAACCGTTCTGCCGATGGGAGTTTTATCAAAAAATTTAAGTGAGAGCATTTGTGTATGCTTAAATAATTTTGACCTTAAATCCAGAATTATCCTTTGGCCAAGATACTGTGTATAATAAGTTAAAAAGTATTGAACAACAGCCTGAAGTATCAGCAAGCCGAATAAAGCTATACTTATTATCATCAGTCCGTGGTAATTACCTTTAGCAATATCCTTATCAACTGCAATCTGTGTTAAGTATGGTCTTAAGGGACCTAATGCTGCAACAAAAATATTCAAAAGAATAGCAAGCACAATATATTTTTTATAAGGCATGGCATACTGAAGCAGCCGCTTCATCAGCCGTGCATCATACGCTTTACCAAGTATTTCTTCTTCGTTTCTATTATCCATATCAAATCATTAAAATTAAAATCAATTTAGTTCATCAAGTTCTTTTTCCAGCAACTGTCTGTAATGCAAGTCGGCATAAATTCCGCCAAGCTGTACCAGTTCATTGTGTGTTCCTTCTTCTGCAATTTTTCCATTAGCCAGTACAATAATTTTATCCGCATCCTTAACCGTGGAGATTCTATGGCTTATTATAATACTGGTTCTGTCTTTCATATAAGTCTTCAGATTCTTTAAGATCTCTTCTTCAGTATTGGTATCAACGGCGGAAAAAGAGTCATCAAGGATTAAAATTTTCGGTTCAATAGCTAAAGCTCTTGCAAGAGAAGCTCTCTGTTTTTGGCCTCCCGAAAATGTAATTCCCCTTTCGCCTACTATAGTATCATACCCTGCCGGAAATTCCATTATATCTTTATCGAAATTAGCAATTTTACTTACTGCAACTACTTTATCTTTTTTTACTTCTCTTAAACCGTAAGAGATGTTATTAACAATAGTATCAGAAAATAAAAAAGACTCCTGCTGAACTAAGCCGACCTGAGTTCTTAGAACATCTAATGGAATTGATTTAATGTTATTGCCGTCAATCAATACCTCACCGCCGGTAACGTCATACAGCCTGGGAATAAGATTAACAAAAGAAGTTTTGCCAGCCCCCGTATAACCCATCAACGCAACAGTTGAGCCTTTTTCAATTTTCAAGTTAATATTATCAAGAATATCAGGCAGGTTTTCGCCATACTTAAAGGACACATTTTTAAACTCAATAGTCCCTTCAATATCCTTAATATCAAAATCTGTAACATCTGTATCGGAGACTTCATACTTTTCATTAAAAATTTTATTCAGTCTTTTCATTCCTGCTTCTGCAAGCTGTATGATGTTCATCACCCACCCAAATGCAATCATCGGCCATATAAGGATGCCAAGATAAATTATGAAAGCAGTAATTTCTCCAAGATCCATAGTCTTGTTAATTACATTTATGCCCCCTACCCAAATAACTATAATTATAGAGAGACCTGTAATAATAAATAATATGGGCATAATTAAAGATTGTATCTTAATCAAGCTCATATTCTTTTTAAGGTATTCTAAACTTAAAGCGCTGAACTGCTTAATTTCATAATCTTCCCTGACATAAGATTTAATTACCCTTATTCCGGAATAGTTTTCCTGCGCCCGTGTAGTCAGTTCAGAAAATTTCTCCTGAATTTGAACGTACTTTTCGTGAATAAGCTTCCCCACCCTATAAACTGCATACGATAGGAATGGCAGAGGAAGTAAAGAATAAACCGTTAAAGATAAGTTTAAGGAAACCATAATACCAACTACAATAACAAGCCTTATTCCGGTATCAATGGAGTACATTACAGCCGGACCAATGAACTGCCTGACTGCATTAATATCATTAGTGGCATGTGCCATAATGTTGCCGGTAGAGTTATTCTGGAAATACCGCATGGGCAGCAGTTGAATGTGCTTCCAAAAATCCTGCCGCAGATCATACTCAATTTCCCGGGATACTACAATTATTGTCTGCCTGATAAGGTACCGGAATATACCGGAGATTAAGGAAGTAACAACAATAAGCAGTGCATAATTTCTGAATACGGAAATATCCAGAGATTTTGCTTTTTGTAAATCATTTATTGCATCTTTTAGTATTATGGGAACGTAAACCGATCCGATATTGGAGATTAAGATAAATAGAATACCGGCAAAAAGTTTATTTTTATACCTGACGAAATATTTTTTAAGAGTTAATAAGTTCTTCATTTCTTAATATATAAATTAAAAATCTAATATAATAATTATTAAATAAAAAAACGTTGTTTATTAATGGAGAAATAATGATGAAAAAACTGCCTGAATATAGATTTTTAGGATTATACCTTATGCATATATGCCAAAAGATTTTAGCGCTATGGCAAGTAAAAATAGATAATGAAAAGCTAAATATAACCTTAGATATATCACCCTGAGTAATCCAAAATCAGGCTTCAGGTCAATGGAGAATTCCTTTTCTACGTATTTAGAGAGATAAATAAGGAATTAATATTTCTGCAAAATTGTTCCCTCATATCCGCGTATGCAAACCTTAAGGGTAGGTAACATACCCACTCCTTTTTGCAATTACATTTTACTCTATTTTTACTAAGTTTAATGTTTAAATTTTTTATAATGAATGTAAATGGCAGTTAATAATAACAATAAAGTACGTAAAATTGTAGTTAAAGGCGCAAGAGAACATAACCTGAAAAACTTGAGCTTTGAAATCCCACGCAATAAACTGGTTGTTTTTACGGGAGTTAGCGGCAGCGGCAAATCTTCTCTGGTTTTTGACACTATTTACGCTGAAGGACAGCGCCGTTATGTTGAGTCCCTTTC
>JAUZPC010000025.1 GCA_030706105.1 Bacteroidota bacterium
AATTTTCTCTTATTCTCAATATGGTCCGTATTCCGGCACATCGTTAAATACGAAAAATTAGAAGCAAGAGCATAAACAAAATTTCTATGTCTATTTCAATTATTAGGTGTAAAATGAATTTCAATTTAACAGACACTGAGGGGGGAGAGTAGAGAAATGGGACAGCAAAGGATGCCCGAATGCAACCCTGAAAGCATGTGGCTACGCCAGGTATATGATCGTAGAAAGAATACATTGAATTGCGGCTAAACCCTGAAAGGGTAACATGATCGTAGAAAGGATACATTGAATAGTAGCTAAACCCTGAAAGGGTGATATGATCGTAGAAAGAATACATTGAATTGCAGCTAAACCCTGAAAGGGTGATACTATGATTTTTTTAATTTTAAATTCAATAGTGTCACCCGTTCCGGGTTTTGTACCCTTTGTTGCCACATTATTCTACTATAATTCCACCCTTTCAGGGTTCTATAATTCCGAATCTAAGTGGGGATCTTTAATGTCTTTTCTCATCTAAACAACTGTTTCATATGCATTTGTGGGATATAGGGCACGTATTACCCCGTGTGGTTTGGAATTAACAACAAAGTGGGTTTAAAATAAAAAAAGAACGGCTTGTGGCCGTTCTTTTTATTTCATAATCCGCAATTACTAATTATTTAGAATCCAGTTCCTTTATCTCTTTTTCAACTAAGTCTGTTTCAATCTCTTCAACTACTTCATCAACTGCTTCTTTTATCATTACTGATAATAAGATTGATACAGCTAATGTTGATACAATTACAATCAAAGATTGAATAGATGTAATTTCAACCCAGTGAGCTATAAGCATTTTCACTCCTATAAAGAATAATATAAAAGTTATTCCATATTTGAGATATCTGAAAAGACCTAATAAGCCGGAAAGGGCAAAGAATAGGGATCTAAGTCCTAAAATTGCAAACAGGTTTGAGGTGATTGCAATAAAAGAATTAGTAGTTATACCTAATACAGCAGGGATGGAGTCCACTGCAAATATTAAGTCCAATATATCCAGAAGGCATAAAGTTATAAATGCAATGGTTACGTACCAGATGCCTTTTTCCTTAACAAAGAAATAATGCGTCTCGTGACCGCCTTTTACCTTAAACATTTTTTTAAGTACATTTAAGGAAGTTGAGTGCTCAGGGTCAAATTCATCATCATCGCCAGCTTTAAACATTTTAAGAGCTGTGTACACTAAGATTGCTCCAAAAACGTATGGCATAAACCAGAATAAATGAATAAGACCAACACCTGCTATTATAAATACGCCTCTTAAAATTATTGCACCAATGATACCCCATTTAAGGATACGCGGCTGATTTTGGTGAGGTATGCCCATTTTTGCAAATACTACAATAAAGACAAACAAGTTGTCAACTGAAAGAGAATATTCAGTTAAATAACCTGCAATAAATTCCAATGCATTGTTAGGGATTCTTCCTTTTGCATCTGCAGCCTGTGCCGGCATAAAGAAATATATGGCTGCTGCAAAGGCAAATGCAGTAAGAACCCATAAACTAGTCCACATAAGAGCGTTCTTTACTTTTATGTCTCCTTTCCTATGATCTGTTACAAACATATCAATAGAAAAAATAGATATAAAAAGAACCGTAAATATTGTCCAGAGTAAAAGCATGTTAGGGTGCATACTTTACGCTCCTACCTCAATCAGAATATCACCTTCAAGAACAGCATCTTTTGCATTAACCTTTATAGCGGTAATTGTGCCTGCTCTGTCAGAGTTGATATTATTTTCCATTTTCATTGCTTCTAAAATAATAAGCCTGTCGCCGATCTTTACTCTGTCTCCTACTTTAACACAAACGGATAAAATTGTACCCGGTAATGGAGATTTAATAAATCCGGTGCCCTTTGGCTGACCTGGCTGATTTGTCTTTACTAAAGTTCTATCTGACTCTGTAGAGGGTTCAACTTTGGAACGAACTAAAACCGGGGTTTTAGTCGGCTGAAGTTTCTTATCAACTTCAACTTCATATTCCTTGCCGTTTACCAATACATGAGCAGAATTTTCTTCCACACTTACGATGTCAACATCGTAAGCATTCTCACCTATTTTTAATTTGAATTTTTTCATAGTCAAAAGTCCGCATTTTTATTGGATATTGTCTTAAACCATATATTTTTGAACTCCATGGTGAATAAGGGCGCATAACTTTTTGCATAGTCAGAACCATATTCTCATAATCATGGGTTTCAGTTTTGTACAAGCTTAATGCCGCTGCAATTGCAGCAACAATTTCACCACGCTCATCTGCCGATTTTACAACAACCGGTTCAGGAGTTGTGGGTAGTGCTTCTTCATTTTTCTTTTTAAAAAGACCAAACATTTTTCCTCCTACATTGGAATGTTAGAATGTTTCTTAGCAGGGTTCGTGTCTTTTTTAGTAGCTAAAGACTGCAAAGCTCTAATTATTCTAAACCTTGTATTTCTTGGTTCAATTACGTCATCTATGTATCCGAACTTTGCGGCTACATAAGGTGTTGTAAATTTATTTATATATTCTTGTTCTTTCTTAGCACAGAATTCTGCACGGGCACTTGCATCTGTAATTGTTTGGATTTCCCTGTTGTGGAGAATATCTATTGCTCCGCGTGGGCCCATAACAGCTATTTCTGCAGTTGGCCATGCATAGTTGATGTCGCCGCGTAAATGTTTTGAACTCATAACATCGTATGCGCCGCCATAAGCTTTTCTTAATACTATTGTAACTTTTGGAACGGTTGCTTCACCATAAGCGAATAACAATTTAGCTCCGTTCAAAATAATACCACCATATTCCTGTGCTGTACCCGGTAAGAATCCCGGTACGTCTACTAATGTTACTATAGGAACATTAAAAGCATCGCAGAAGCGAACAAAGCGGGCTGCTTTGCGTGATGCATTAATATCCAATACACCTGCCAGATAACTTGGCTGGTTTGCTACTATACCAACAGGCATTCCGTTAAAGCGTGAAAAACCAACTACAATATTTGGAGCATAGTTTTCATGTACTTCAAGGAACTCACCATTATCTACTATTGACTGAATAACGTCTTTAATATCGTATGGTTTGTTTGCGGTATCGGGAATAATAGTATTCAGTTTGTCATCAACTCTATCAATCGGATCATCATTTTGTGCCAAAGGCGGATCTTCTAAGTTGTTCTGTGGCAAAAAGCTTAAAAGTTTTCTAATTAAAGATATTCCTTCTTTTTCATCGTCTGCTACAAAGTGAGCAACACCTGATTTGGTTCCATGAACAAATGCACCGCCAAGTTGTTCTTCAGTAACGGTTTCTCCTGTTACAGTTTTAACAACTTTAGGGCCTGTTACAAACATATAACTGGTATTTTTGCTCATAATTGTATAATCAGTAAGAGCAGGGGAGTAAACAGCACCACCGGCACATGGGCCGAATATTGCTGATATCTGTGGAATAACACCGGAAGCTAAAATATTTCTTTCAAAAATTTCTGCATAACCGGCAAGGCTTTTTACACCTTCCTGAATTCTTGCGCCGCCGCTATCGTTAATGCCAATAACAGGAGCGCCCATTTTCATTGCTTTATCCATAACTTTACAAATTTTCTGGGCGTACATTTCTGAAAGAGAACCGCCTACTATTGTAAAGTCCTGTGAAAAAACATAAACTAAACGTCCGTCAATTGTACCATATCCTGTAACAACACCTTCCGGCAGATATTCACCGCCGCTGGCTGATTCAGGATGGCTCCTTGATACAAACATATCAAATTCTTCAAAACTGCCGTCATCAAGCAAAAGGTCTATTCTTTCGCGTGCCGTCAGTTTTCCTTTTTTATGCTGAATAGCGGTCTTGTCCTCGCCTCCTCCGAGACGGGCTTGATCTCTAAGCTGCATAAGTTTTTCTAATTTTTCTTGCATACCCATAAGGTTTTACTCAGTTTTTTATAATGAAATATTTTATTACTCATTTAAGTTAACTTGCAAGATAAAAATTAGAGAAAAAGCACTAATTAACTTAATACGTATTTCTCTAAAGTCTATTTTGATTGTTAAATCAAATGTAGCAATAAATGTTAATTAAGAATGTTCACAAAGCTCTGTCAAAACTCCTTTAGTAAATTTAGGATGCAGGAAGGCTATATTTAATCCTTCTGCGCCCTTACGTGGAGTTTTATCAATTAAAGCAACACCTTTTTCTTCTGCTTCTTTTAGTGCGCTGTCAATTTCTTCAACTGCAAACGCTACATGGTGTACCCCTTCTCCCTTTTTTTCAATGAACTTGCCAACAGCACCTTCAGGATCAGTTGATTCTAAAAGTTCTATCTTGGTTTCACCTACAAGGAAAAAAGCAGTCTTAACTTTCTGATCTTTTACTTCTTCAATATTATAACACTTAAGGCCTAATACATCTTCGTAATATTTAATGCTTTCTTCTAAGTTCTTTACTGCTATTCCAATATGTTCTATTTTATTTATTTTCATTTTAATACCTGGAAAATTCTATATATATCATAAATTGTTTTTACTTATCCACATAGAATATAAATTATTTCTAAATTATTACCGGGTATAACCGCAAGAGAAAATATTCTTGCGGTTATAGCATTATCGGCAAAAACGTTTAATAATTAAATAACTACATGCTCTTTATATTCGCCAAAAACTGATCTCAAAGTATTACAGATTTCGCCAACGCCGGCATATTCTTTTACAGCAGCAAGAATATAAGGCATTAGGTTATCAGTACCCTGAGCAGCGGTTTTAAGTTCTGCAAGCTTTTTGGCTACTTCGTCATTGTTCCTTTGTGCGCGAACTGAGTTTAAGAATTTGATCTGTTCTTTTTGTACTGACATATCAATCTTCAATAAACCGGTTGGTTCGCCTTCTTTAATCTGGAATTTATTAAGACCAACTACAATACGTTTTCCTGCTTCAAGTTCTTTTTCGTATCTGTATGCAGCATTTTGAATCTCAGACTGCACATAACCGGCTTCAATAGCTTCAATCATGCCGCCCATGGAATCAATTTTCTTAATATATTCCTCAGCATCTTTCTCAATCTGATCAGTCATTGACTCTACATAATAAGATCCTGCTAATGGATCTATTGTATTTGTTACACCACTCTCGTGGCCTACAATTTGCTGTGTCCTTAAAGCAACCATTACGGATGCTTCTGTTGGTAAAGCTAAAGCTTCATCACGGGAATTTGTATGTAATGACTGTGTTCCGCCCATAACTGCGGCAAGGGTTTGAATTGTAACTCTTACAATATTATTCTCAACCTGCTGAGCAGTTAAAGTTGAACCCGCTGTCTGAGTATGGAACCTAAGCATCATTGAGCGTGGATCTTTTGCTCCAAATCTTTCCTTCATAATCTTTGCCCACAAACGGCGTGCTGCTCTATATTTTGCAACTTCTTCCAATAAATCATTATGAGCATTAAAGAAGAATGACAATCTCTTAGCAAAACCGTCTATGTCCAGGCCTGCTTTAACTGCTGCTTCAACATAAGCTATACCATCGGCAATTGTAAAACCGACTTCCTGAGATGCGGTTGAACCGGCTTCTCTGATGTGGTATCCTGATATTGAGATAGTATTCCATTTTGGAACTTCTTTGTTGCAATATTCAAATATGTTGGTAATAAGGCGCATTGAAGGTTTTGGCGGGAATATATAAGTACCGCGCGCAATGTATTCCTTCAAAATGTCATTTTGTATAGTTCCGCTAATTTGTGCTTTTGAAACGCCTTGTTTCTCTGCAACTGCAATATATAATGCAAGCAGTACAGATGCCGGGGCGTTAATTGTCATTGAGGTAGACACTTTATCAAGTGGAATTTGATCAAATAATATTTCCATATCTGCAAGAGTATCAATAGCAACTCCCACTTTTCCAACTTCGCCATAAGCCAATGGATCATCACTATCATAGCCTATTTGAGTAGGTAAATCGAATGCAACTGAAAGACCTGACTGACCTTGACCCAATAAATATCTGTAGCGGTTATTTGATTCACGGGCAGTTCCAAACCCTGCATACTGTCTCATTGTCCAAAGCCTGCCTCTGTACATTGTCGGTTGAATTCCGCGTGTAAATGGATATTGCCCTGGGAAACCGCACTTTTCTTCATAGCTTTTAGGGGCTTCTTCAGGTAAATATAGGGGTTCTACTTTGTTAAACGAGTTTGTGGTAAATTCGGGTAATCGTTCCGGTGTTTTCTGAATGGATTTATTATAAACTTTTTCTTTCCATTGTTGATATGAGTCTTGGATATTTTCAGCGTTTTTTTCTTCTTCCATCAATTAAGACCTTCCTTTCTTAGATATTTCAATATGTCCTGACACTAGTAACTCTTAAAAAAGTTTTTTAATACAGCACCTAAATTAACTATTAGATATTTCATTTACAATCTATTTTGGGGATATTTTGGTCACTTTTTGGAAAAAATGCTGGCAATGTAAATATTATTTGAAAAATTATTACGTAATGCGTAATTTATAATTACAATTCTGAATAAATTGCTCGTATGTAAAGGATTAGAGCTTTTAATGAATTGCACCGGGGGGAATTCCCTTATTATTTGAATATTGTGACTATCGTCATAAAGCATGGCCTTTTAAAATAAACAAGAGTTAAATCTTAATGAGATACATTTGCCTAATATTTCTGAGTGCTTTCATAATCTATTTCTCAATGGACTCATTCTTATGATGGTATCTCTAAGCCAGTGGCAGAATAACAAATGGAAGAAATTCCATCCCGCGTCATCCGAATCCATTTTAGAGTAGTTGTAAGAATTTTCCTCCGTATCTGTAGCGCACATAGTGGCAGGTTGAATGAAGTCCGCAGGACGAGTCGGGGTGAAAATAATAATTAGCCAGCAGATTTACGACTGTGTGAGTATATATCTTCCCCATTTTTTAGGGAAATAAAAGAGTGGCTCTGGTTTATATAAACTACGTTATAAGTAATTATTCAAATAGTTCGGGGGATATATCATTATTCGTCTCTAATTTTTACACAGTCTCTTTTTCTTGAATACTAACTCTTGGCTTAAATATGTTCTTTCTTAAATCATAAACCAGCAAAATAAAAAAGGGTATATATTCAATTAGTTTTACAACAGTAAATTCTGTCCACTTTGGAGCCAAAGGGGTGAAGTTTGAAAAATCGATCGTAAAAGCCAATGACAATACAGATAAAAACGGATTAAAAACATTTAATGCTGAAAGCCATCCTAAGTACCATGGATAAAGTGTAGTTGCAAAAATTATAAGCGCAAGAAAAATTCCATAAGTTGCATTCATAAAATTCTTGTAAAATATCCAAATTGAGATAATGCTTATAATTAAGCCGGCACTGCAAACGTACCGCGCAATTTGAGAATTAAAAACGGCTTTGAATAAAGAAAAAATAGATCCGTTAAACTGCCAGCTTGAAAGATACGTACTGATAAATTTTAATATAGATAAATCTTTGTCCAGAAATGGGGTGTAAAAAAGTAAGCAGACTGCGGCAAATAGTAAGGAACAATAAACGAGCTGTTTAAAGTTCAGCTTTTTGAAAAGTAATGGAAATAGGAATATGGGATACAACTTTGCTAAAAATGAAATTGCTAATGCTGCCGTACCCAGATAATACTTCTTAGTCTCAATAAAGTAAACAAACATTACTATAAAAGTAATCCCAAGTGGATCCAAATGAACATTGCCAAAAAATTCTAAAACAGGCAGAGGCAGCCATGCATAATAAATAATATTAATCGGGTTCTTTTTCTTTAAATAAAGCAGCTTTATTAAAAAAAACATGGTGGCAATTTCACTTAACAAGTAGAATAGCTTTAGTCCCCAAAATGATTCACCTGCAATTTGATAACTTGCAGCAAATATCACCTGTGAATAAGGCGGGTAAATGGCAGGCATATTTGGGAAAGATACTTTTACCGGATAGTCTGCCGTATGTAAATGGTTAAGGATTTCAGCGTTTGGAGCTGTCTTATACGGGTTATACCCGTTTGTTATTACTTTACCTTCCCAGATATATCTGTAAACATCATCTGAAGTCGTAATGTCAGAAGGGAAAAGAGTAACTCTGAAGATAATACCTGTTACAAACAAGAATAGAAGCAGACCGTTTTTTCTGCTTTCAGGTTGACCGGCTAACTTATTGAACCACGGAAATGCTCTATCTTCTCTTTCTGCATAATTCCTTATTAAGAAGCAGGAAAAGAAAAAAAGTATAAATGCCTCAAAGTAAACATACATATATATTGGCATGCTTTGCCTTCCGCTATTAACGGTAGCAAATATATATGCAGCTTCACTTAAAACAAATATCAGAACTAAATATACTATCGGGTTTAACTTTTTCATTTAATTAAATATTTCCCAGGAGACTCCAAATCTGTAACCGATTTTCCTCATCGGATAATAAGGAACCAAGTAGTATTCCTTGTTTAACATATTTTCTAATGTAAAGTATAAAATCGCCGTTTTTTGTATCATCCCGGATAATGTAAAATCAATCGTAAATGAAGGACTTATACTTACAGCCTTTTGTTTCGCCGTTCCGCCGTTTACAAAATAAGTTGCAGCACCTATATATTTTGCCGTAAAACCTGCCTTAAGGTCAAGATTAGAATTAAATAAACTGTCCTTAAAATAAATTCCGCTGTTAAGGTTATACTCGGGTAAATTTATTAATTCGTCATTTTTGTTATTATAAAATGAAAAATTATTTTCGAACAAAACCTTACCGGGATTTGCATTAATATTTATACTAATACCCGACAAACGTTTGTTGGACTTAAACATTAGCATATTATTAAGAAGTATCAGACTCTGATAGTTCAGATTAGGGGATAGCTGATCAACAAATTTATTAAAGTACTTAACAGTACCTTTTAACCTCGGATAATTAAGTATAAGTGATGCTTCAAAAAGGGAAAGGTTCTTCCCTTCAAGATCATTAAAAAAGTCTCTTTCTGAAACAGTAAACCCATAGCTCATTCCGGCCAAGATGTTCTTGTTTAGCCTAAAATACAAATCAGAGCCTATATATGGATATGTGTACTCAATATCTGAAAATTTATAATCCTCAATTTTAGCTAATGGAGATAGAATAATTGAACTGTCCAGCATATAATAATCGAAACTAAAACCGCAGGAAATTGAGTAATTACCATATTCCTGGTTTACTAAAGGATATGAATATTTATATTTGCTCGATTCAAAATTTCCGTAAGCTTTTATCCTGGCATTTTTCAAATCGTAATACGAATGTAAAATTGCGCCGTATGTTTGTATGTCGTTCCTTAATAAAAGGGTATCTCCGTCAATTAAATCTCTGTTGAAATTAGAATATAAACTGAACTCAGTATTGCTGCTTTTATTAGGAGAATAAAGTGTCTTTATATAAAAACGATGCTGTCTGTTATTAAACTGTCTGGATGAAAAGATTACAGGTGCATTTTGGTTATCATATAAAGTAGAAATTGCCTTTATGCTGTCATATGCAACTCCGCCATTATAGTCGGTCTTAAGATCTGAGTAGCCATATGAACCGGTAAAATTTAAAATGTCATTAAGAAGATACTTAAACTTAATTTTTCCGTTCCATATAGCACCTCTGTTATTTGCATAATATGTGCTTACTTTTCTATTTGAAACTTCTAAATAGGCATTTAATTTTTTTGTCAAAAATAAATTGAAAAGGCCGTCAATATAGCCTTCATCATTCATCCCTTGGTAATATTTAATCTTTGAATAAGGGATGGAATACGTTTGCTCTTTATTGATAATATTTACAGCTGCATAATTCTTAAAATTGCCATAAAATAATCCCTGCGTAATTGGTATTGATTCTATTGAGTCTATCCCTTCACTCTGGATAAAATTTAGATCATTAAATAATCCGTTGTGGATAGGAATACCGTCTTCAATCACCATCATATTGCTTGGCGAAACTCCATAAAATGAACCGTTAGAATATTGTATAGGCTGACCCAAATCATAAATATATGTAAAGGGGAGCAGCTGCAATAAGTTCTGAGAGTTCCTGTAGTCTGTTCTGATTATCTTATCAAAACTAAGAAAAGTATGCTGATCGCTTAGCGGTTTTTGGGGAACCGGAACTAATGGCTTCACCTTTAAGGTATCGTGCTTAGCCGATTTAAATGATATAGAATCACGCTGCATTAACGAGTCCAACCTGGCTTGTTTGGTAGAATCCGGTTTAAAAACCCTGTTTGGATTTTCCTGAGCAGTCAAATATATATTTAGTAATAGGAAGAAACTTAATAAAATTCTCATTTTAAGCAAAATTTTGAAAAAATACAATAAATAAGATATTCATTCAAAAGACAAACTGCAAATACATTAAATTCCATCCTTGTAATTATTCTCTTTGCCTAAGCGGTAATTGATTAATATTGTAAATCTTCAATTAAAGAACTTTGTACTAATTACTTAAGTTTTCATTCCCAGCGTTTTTTCCCAAATACTCCATAAACAGTGGAGAATACAATATATGGAATATGCAAAATTTCAGCGAGAACAAAGTATCTGAAAGAGATTGTTAATGGAATTACTTCCTTCCCGGACTTCAGAACAATAAACTCGGATAATGCTTTTAATACTCCCGCTGTTAAAAACAGAAATAATAGATTTATATTGTTGATAATTAATAATGGAGATATAAATAAACCTACATAAAAAAGGAAAATTAGCGCTAAGATAACAACCAGTTTTTTATTTATAAAAGCAATTGACTTGCCCGCCCATCTTTTCCTCTGGTTAAAGAATTTAGCAACAGTTTTTTGCGGGTATGTTCTTACAATTGATTCTGCTGAATTACAGAACTTTATCTCATAATCAGTCAGCTTTGCAATCTTCTGCATCAGAAAAACATCATCACCGGAAGAGATATTCTCATTACCATGATATCCATTCACTTCATAAAATAATCTTTTCCTGAACAATATATTAGCACCGTTACATATGGCAGGCATATTGCTTCCAATTAGCCCGGCACCGGTTATAATAAGGCTAGAAAATTCCAACTGCTGAAGGTTCGAGAACGCAGATGAATTGCTATAGAACTCTACAGGTCCTGCTATAAAGCCAGTTTTGTCATCCAGAAAAGATAACATCATATTTATCCAGTTGGGCTGCTGGATGCAGTCGGCATCGCTAAGAACTATTATTTCGCCCTTTGCCTTGCTTATCCCATACTCAATAGCTGCTTTTTTGTTGTTCATGGCAGGGAAGTTATTATACAGATAAACATTGTTGGTCTCAATATTCTCTTTCAGCAATATATCTCCGCCATCGGATGAATTATCATTTATATATATAACCTCAAAACTATCCTTAGGCAGATTTTGGGAAGTTGTGCTCTTTAGACTATTCAGTATGTTGTTCTTTTCATCGTGAAAAGGGATAATTATTGAGATGAATAAATTAGCCGCGGGCTCTTCTTCAATATCATCAGCATTGTTAATTAGCATGGCCGTTTTGTTCATATTGTAAGAAGGTTCATTTGTTCTTAACTTATTTAAACCTTTAACAATCCTAAACAGGAAAGCTAAATAGTTTAAACCAAGAAGAACTATTAATATATAGATTAGGTTATTTATCATTATTCTTTTTTAATAGTAAAAATATTCCTATTACAGATGGAACTAAAACATTGATAAGGAATAAAAGTATGGAAGCATTGAATCCTATGGCGGCATCTTCTCCAAATTTTTGGATAAAGTAAACCGAAGCTCCTTCTCTTACCCCTAATTCTCCAAATGAGATGGGAATAATAGTTTTGGAAAACATAATTAGATTGCTTATCCATATGTATGTAATTGCTTTATATTTGCCTGAAAAAGCGGCAAGCAGCAGACTAAATTGCAGGATATAGCACGCATAAAAGCTAAAGGATAATAGCAGCATCCTTAGAGAGTAATGCCGGCCTGTTAGCTTTAATAGTGAGAACTTTTCCCTATAGGAGGCAAAAATTCGCTTTTCTTTTAACTTACCGATTAAAATATTATCCCAAAAGCTTTCAGTTACAAATAAATAGATTACAAAAGCAAACAAAGATATAATAATTATTATAAGGGATAGGATTATATAATAGGGGATATTATTAAAATTTAACAAATATAATGACGATGCCAAAGCTCCGCAGAATGCAACAATAATCAGAGTAAATAGCTTGTCCGCAAATGATGATGCCGCCACTTGCAGAACGGGACTTTCTTTAATTGGAATAGCCCTTGCAAAGAACTCTCCAACACGTACTGGGGTAAATATTCCGGCTGAAAATCCATAGAACAATGACAAGAGTATTTTACCCTTGTCTGAAAAGTTCAAGAAGTTTATGCATGTTAGCTCCCACTTCTTGTATTGTAGAAAAAGGTTTAAGGGTAAAAGCATTAATGAAAATAATATAAAAATTTTATTACTTTTATTTAAAGTAAAATATAGGTCATTAAAATTCAAATGATTAAATAAATATATAATCAATCCTATGGCAATTGCCGCCTTTGCTAAATTTAATAACAGCTTCCTGCTGCTTAATATTTTTTTATAATTAATAGTCATTATTAAGAATATTTACTTTTAGTCCTTCGGTACAGTTTGTGCACATATCAACATTTTTTCTTGAGGTAAGCACTTTTAAACGGAATTTATTAAAATTTTCTGAAGTCCAGATAGTGGATAAGTGACTGTCCAAAACGTTGCTGATTTTAAATAACGCATCTTTATCAAAACAGCAGGGAACCACATCACCCTGCCAGGTTACAACGCAGGTTTTCCATAAGGCAAAACAATAATTGTGGAATTCGGATTTTATTTTAAAACTGTTTTCGCTTACTTTGTATCTGTTAAATTTTACTTTAGTCGGGAGCAATTTATTTGCACTCTCCAGCGAGTATACCTGCATTGACTTAAAGTAAATTCTATCAGCTCCTGTTCCCTCGGCATATTCTTTTGCTTGTTCTATAAGATGCTCATTTTGTTTCATAACTAAGAATCTTATTTCAACAAAAGGCAGCTTGTTTTTAAATTCATTTCGTTTATTTATTAACATCCTTAAAGACTCATCAGCTCCTCTAAATGTACCTCCCACTCTGTAATTTTGGTATGATTTTTCATCCAAACCATCGAGTGAAAATATCAGTTTGTCAGGTGGACTTTTCAAAATCTCATCAATATTTTTCCCGGTAAACATTAGTCCATTAGTACTTACTGAAACATACAGTTTACTTTTTCTTGCATATGCAATCATTTTAGTAAGCTCTTTATTCAGATATGGTTCTCCCTGAAAAAACAATTGAAGGTATAATGCTGTATCCTTTATTTGGTCAATTATGCTTACAAAATTCTCATAGTTCATTGAGCCAAGTTTTCTGGTTAAAGTACCAGCGCCGGAAGGACACTCAGGGCACTTTAAGTTGCATAAATTAGTAGGCTCAATTGAATATGCAGCAGGCATCCCCCAAATAAGCGGTTTCTTTATCATCCTTGATATATAAAAAGAAATAACAATCTTAAATAAATTTATTATTCTTTTGGGGGTTAAGTATGTAATATATTGTATTTTCAAGTATTATCAATTTATTTTTTGTTAAAAATAACCATTAAGAGGGTAAACAGCAAATCAGGATATTCTTATGATACGTCTCAATTTTTATTGCACTCACAATTCAATAATTTTGGTCAATATTATATTGTTAAGGGTTTAAGTTTTTTGTAACTTTGAAAATATAGAAATTAAATACTTGGAGAATAAATGTTTATCAATTTTAGAGACATTCCTGGTCACCAAAATTTATTCTTGGATTTTTTGTACGAGTTTGATAATGTAAAAGACTTTTATGATAAGAATTTTAGAGATGTAGACAAGTTTGAAGGATATTTTAGCGCTTTTAACGAATTTAACGCCGGAAAACAATTTAAAATAGGTAACTATATTGCCAAACAATATAAAGATTTTTCTGCTTCGGATTTAACTCAAAGCAATATTGATGCTTTAAGCTTTAATAATACTCTGGCTGTAGTTACTGGTCAACAGCTTGGTTTGCTTGGGGGGCCATTATATACTATATATAAAATAATAACGGCAATAAAACTGGCTGAAAAGTATAATGATAAATATGCAAATTTTAACTTTGTTCCTGTGTTTTGGCTGGAAGGTGATGATCATGATTTTGCAGAAGTAAGCTATGTTAATATTATTAACAAATTGGGTGAGCTTGCTACTATTACTTATAATGATGGGCTTGATGCTGAGATTAACAGAGGAAGTGTCGGGAATATTGTTTTTAATGAAAATATTAAAGCATTTATAAATGAGTTTATTGAAAACTTAAGGGACTCAGAATTTATACCGGCTATTAAATCTCAGATAGAGGAATTATATAAGCCGGGTGCTACTTATAAGCAGGCTTTTAAACAATTAATATTCAATTTATTTGATAAATATGGGTTGGTTATTTTTGATCCGCAGGATCCGGAAGTAAAAAAATTGTTAGTCCCTATTTTCCAAAACGAAATTTCCGATTTCAGGCATAATACCAATATCCTTGTAGAAAGAAGTGCAAGGCTTGAAGAAGTCTATCATGCACAGGTTAAAGTTAAACCGATAAATTTATTCTACTCACTTGACGGCGGCAGATATTTGATAGAGCCGGGTGAAAACGAATTTAAATTAAAAGGAAAACGGAAAAAATTCACTTATGAAGAGCTAATGAAAACCATTCAAAACGAACCGGAAAATTTTAGCCCTAACGTACTGTTGCGCCCTGTTTGCCAGGATTATCTTTTACCGACTGCCTTTTACGTTGGCGGTCCCGGCGAAATTGCATACTCTGCTCAGGTTAATCCTTTATATGAGATTTATAAAGTGCCGTCACCAATTTTGTACCCAAGAGGCTCGGCTACTTTATTTGAGAAAAATGTTCCTGCATTTTTAGAGCGCTATAATATAAACGTAAATGAAATGTTTATTGTTCCTGAAGAGTTAAAGCTTAAAGTGCTGAACTCGATTGCTGATATTAAACTGGATGCTTTGTATGAAAAATCTGTAGAAGAGATAGATCTTATCTTTGACAGAATAAAGGAAAGCTTATTCAGCATTGATAAAACAATCAGTGATGCGGGAGAAAAATACAGGCAAAAAACACTTAGCGGTTTGAATGAATTTAAACTAAAAGCTATTGATGCTCAGAAAAGGAAGTATGATGTTGTGCTTAAGCAGTTTGAAAAGGTTAGTACCAGCATAATGCCTGATGGCATTCTGCAGGAAAGAGTGTTCAGCTTGTTTTATTATCTTGGCAAGTATGGTGATGATTTCATGAGCATGTTATATAAAGAGCTTGAAATCGAAGAGTTTGAACACCAGATAATAACTTTATAGATTATATAAT